>NZ_JAGPXW010000007.1:0-241622 GCF_018070365.1 Micromonospora sp. D93
CGCTTACTGCTGTTGACTTGCCCTCTTATGCCACGATTGTCGGGACAGAAAGTGCAAGATCGGCGGCGGGCTTGGGGCGGGGTGGGCAGCACTGCTGTGAGCGTGATGTCTGTGGGTCATCGTGATGACTCACAGACATCACGCTCAATTGGGCAAGACCTGCGGCGCTGACCGGCCGATCGACGTCGCTCAGGACCGGAGGACATGCAGCTGGGACTGATGCTTCGGCAGGTGCACCCGCATGTGCAGGTCCAGGGTGCGGGACCAGGGCAGCGGCTCGTCGACGATGAGGTCGAAGCCCTCGCGTAGGTGCGTCGCGACAGGGGTCTCGGCCGCCAGGCCGAGCTGGTCGACCAGCCCGCACAGCCGATCGCTGGTGCCGTGCAGCAGCGCGGTCAGGCCACGCAGACCACCCTGCTCGGCGGCGAGCGCGTCGAGCTGCGGACGGTGCATGTCCTCTTCCAACTCGTAGTAGGCGAACGGCGACCCGGCCAGCAGCGCCTCGGTGGCCTGGATCATCAGCTCGTCGTTGGCGACCAGGTGCGCGACGATCTGCTCGGCGCTGAGCTGCCCCTCCGGAGCCGGACCGAACCCGCCGGCGTCGACCTCCGCGAACAGGGCACCGTAGGCCCGCCGCAATCCCCCGCTCTCCATCCCCCCAGTCAACCCGCCCCAACGGGAGTTAGCGGCGGGATTGGCGGGAGCGGAGGTAGTCGCTGACCACGTACTCGCCCAGGTCGTCGGTGTCCGGGGTGAACATGCGGCCCCGGCTGCGGCGGGCCACCGCGTCCACGAAGCGCCGCAGACCCGGGTCGTCGCCGAGCATGAACAGGTTGAGCGTGGCACCGTAGCGGCTCAGCCGGTCCACCTCGCGGACCGTCGCCTCGATCGTCTCCGGCAGCGGCGGCCAGTGGAACAGCGCCTCCCCGTCGTCCGGGTCCAGGTGGGCGGTCGGCTCGCCGTCGGTGACCACCAGCACGATCGGCTCGGCGTCCGGGTGTCGGCGCAGGTGCCGGCCCGCCAACCGCAGCGCGTGCTGGAGGTTGGTGCCCTGCTCCATGTCCGGCTCCACGGCCGCCAACTCCTGCTGGGTGAGCGTCATCGCCTCCCGGCCGAAGCCCACGATCTGCAGGGCGTCCTGCGGGAAGCGCGTCTCCATCAGGTGTGCCAGCGCCAGCGCCGTCTGCTTCATCGGCCCCCAACGACCCTGCGAGATCATCGAGTACGACAGGTCGACGCAGAGCACCACCGCGGCCGAGGCCCGTTTCTCGGTCTCCACCACCTCGAAGTCGTCCACCGCGAGCTGCACGGGAACCGTCGGCCCGGCCCGACTGACCGCCCGGGTCAACGTCCGGACCACGTCCAACGGTTGCTCATCGCCGTACTGCCAGGGCCTGGAAGCGCCGCTGACCTCGCCCGCCGCACCGGCCGAGCGGAGGTCGTGCTGGCCGCGCGGCCCGGCCGTCAGATCGGCGAAGACCCGCCGCAGCGCGGTCCCACCGAGCCGGCGCAGCGCCTTCGGGCTCAGCGTGAGCCCCTCCGCGTCCCGGCTCACCCAACCCTGGCGGCGCAGCTCCCGCTCCAGATCGCGCAGTCGGCGTACGTCGTCGGCCGCGTCCCGGCCCAGCGTGCGCGCCACCGCGTCGACGTCCACGTCGTCGAGGGTCGCCCCCGGGTGTTCCTGGTCGAGCTGGTCCAGCAGGTCGTCCAGCTCGCCGATCTCACCCAACGCGCCGGCCGCGTCGGCGTAGTCCAGCGGCTGGTCGCCGCGGACCCGCTCGCCCCGCCCCCAACGCAGATCGGGTCGCAGCGCCCGCAGGTTCGCGTCGAGCGCGGACATCTCGCCCGCGAGGCGGTCGCCGAGCGACTGCTGCATGAGGCCGGCCAGCTCGGCGCGTTGCCGGTCGGAGAGCGAGTTCATCAGCCGCTCACCGGCCGCCGCTCGGCGGGCCAGCACGTCGATCAACTCGTCGACGGTCTCCGGCTTCTCCGGGAAGAAGTCGCCGTGTCGGCGCATGAACTCGGCGAACGCGTCGGTGGTGTCCTCCGCGCGACCGTGCCGGGCCAGCAGGTCGTTCAGGTCGCCCATCATCTCGGCGAGCCGCTGCTGGGCGGCCGGGTCGGCGGAGGCGCGCACCGCGTCGCGCAGTCCGGCGAAGCGCTGACCGAGCACGTCGTCGCGGAGTTGGTCGAGGATCTGCTGGTACGAACGGCGGGCGTCGTCGCTGGCCCACTGGTAGCCGGACAGCTCCTCCACCGCCCGTGCGGTCGAGCGGGGCAGATTGTCCAGCACCGACTCGGCGAACCGCGCGGCGTCGTCGTCGCGACCCCGCAGCTGGTCCCGCTCGGCGGCGAGGGCCTGGTCGAGGAGGGCCTGGGCCCTGGTCACGGCGCCGTCCAGGTCACCCCTGCGCATCGCCTCCCGGCGCAGCCGCCGGGCCCGGGCGGCCAGGTCGTCCAGGCCACCCCGTCCCTGCGGGCCACGGCGCAACAGGTCGCGCAGCGCCTCCCGCAGGCTGCCGCCGGCCAGCACCTCGGCACCGACCGCGTCCACCGCCTCGCGCACGTCGTACGGGGGTGCGAGCGGGTCGGGCCCGCCGTTCCACTGCCCGTAACGGAACCGGTTGCCGGCCACTGTCAGCCCCGGCCGCCGTAGACGGTGCGCCCCGAGTCGGTGACGTCCTTGCCGAGCCGGCGGGTCAGGTGCAGCCCCTCCAGCACGAACTCGACGGCGGCGGCAGCCTCCTCCGAGGTCGGCGCGTCGCCCAGGTCGAGCCGGTCCAGGACCTTCGCCAACCCGGGTACGGTGCCGACCTGGCGCAGCAACTCGGTGGCGCTGACCAACTCGCCGGTCTCGATCGCGGCGCCGTCCTCGACCAGGGCGGTGAACCCGGACAGGTCCAGCCCGGCGAGATGGGCTCGGAACGTCTCGGCGGTCGCGGTGCGCAGCAGATGCGCGAGGATCTCGGTCTCCCGGCCCTCCTCGCCGCTCTCGAACTCGACCTTGCCGCGCAGTGTGCTGGTCACCGACACCGCGTCACCGACGCGGGCAACGGCGGCCTCGGGGCGCCCCTCCGGGGTGTCCGAGGCGGCGAGCAGGCCGGCGCGACGCAGCGCGGCACCGGCGACCGTTTCGGCGGCGGCGATGGCGAAGCGGGCGGAGACACCGGAGCGCGGGTCCACCGACGGCGACTCCCGGACGGCGCGGGCGAAGCGGGCCAGCACCTCCAGCACGTGCTCCGGCACCTCGGCGACCAGGTCGGCCTCCTGGCGGATCAGCGCCAGCTCCAACTCCAGGTCGACCGGGTAGTGGGTACGGATCTCCGCGCCGAACCGGTCCTTGAGGGGGGTGATGATCCGGCCCCGGTTGGTGTAGTCCTCCGGGTTGGCGCTGGCCACCAGGAGCAGGTCCAGCGGCAGGCGCAGCTGGTAGCCGCGAACCTGGATGTCCCGCTCCTCCAGCACGTTCAGCAGCGCCACCTGGATGCGTTCGGCCAGGTCGGGCAGCTCGTTGACGGCGAAGATGCCCCGGTTGGTGCGGGGCACCAACCCGAAGTGAATGGTTTCCGGGTCGCCGAGGGTACGACCCTGGGCGATGCGGATCGGGTCGACGTCACCGATCAGGTCGCCGACGCTGGTGTCCGGGGTGGCCAACTTCTCGGCGTACCGCATCGAGCGGTGCAGCCAGCCGATCGGCAGATCGTCGCCGGCCTCGGCGACCTGGGCGCGGGACGCCGGGGTGAGCGGGTGCATCGGGTGCTCGTTGAGCACCGAGCCGGGCAGAACCGGGGTCCACTCGTCGAGCAACGCGCCCAGCGAGCGGATCAGCCGGGTCTTGCCCTGGCCTCGCTCGCCGAGCAGCACCATGTCGTGGCCGGCGAGCAGGGCCCGCTCGACCTCGGGCAGCACGCTGTCGTCGTAGCCGACGATGCCGGGGAAACGGGTTTCGCCGGAGCGCATCCGGGCGAGGAGGTTGTCGCGGAGTTCCTGCTTGACGGTGCGGTACTGGTGACCGGCCGCCCGTAGCGCGCCGAGCGTGCCGGGCAGGTCGGCCGGTGGAACCGGGATTACCGGGGTAGGCGCAGTCACCCGACCCACGCTAGCTCACATTCGCGGGGGCGCCCCGGGCATCGGGGGCACCCCCGCTCCCACCCTCAGCCCCGGTCGCAACGCCGGCAGGTGCCGCGGCGGCGCAGGTGGTACGTGTAGGTGGCCACGCCGAGCGCCACGCCCCACAGCGGCCAGAGCAGCATCGGCGCCCCGGTCAGGCTGAACCCGCCGGTCAGCTCCCAGAACTTCGGATTGCTGAGCAGCCCCAGCGAGGCGGCGGTCACGGAGATGGCGACCAGGGTGGCCGGCACCACGGCCAGCTTCACCGGCACCCGACGGCCGGCGAGCCCGAGCATCCAGCCCGGGAACCTTTCGCCCCAGCGCTGCACCAGGCCGAGGGTGAGGATCGCGCCGACGGTGGCGAAGGCGGCCAGCCCGAACCCGGCCCAGACCAGCCCGTTGTCCTGCATCTCGGTCAGGAACTCGCGGGAGATGCCGAGCGGGATGCCGGCCGCCCAGGCGAACCGGGTCACCGCGTACGTCAATGGGATGGCCGCGGCGATGCCGGCGGCCCACCGGCCCCAGTGGGTGGCGGCGGCCCGGGTGGTCCACCCCTGGGCGGTGTCGGCGCGGCCGCAGCCGACGCAGGCCCCAGCGGTGCGGCGCTGCCAGACGAGCACCGCCCCAGCCACCAGCAGCCCGCCGGCCAGCGCCGCGAACCGGCCGAACAGCGCCCAGTTGAAGACGTCGGAGTAGTCGATCGGCGGCCAGCCGAACGGCGCCCCGACGATCAGTATCGGCAGGTAGCCGAGAATGACCAGCACTCGGACATCCGGCACGACCAGGACGAGCACGAAGGCGACCGCCCAGCCGTAGCCGGCGAGCAGCGCCCGCAGCGGGCCAGGTGGGCGCGCCGCCGGGCGGCTCATGGCCAGGGCGGCCACCGCGGCGGTGAGCAGCACGCCGGCGAAGAGCGGCGTGGCCACCTCTACCGGCACCAGGCGCAGCAGGCTGACGTCGCCGCCGTGGGGGTCGTTCGGGCCGAACGGGTAGCCGGCGCCGGTGAGCGTGCTGATCAGGGCGAGTACGCCCCACAGGCCCAGCCAACCGGCGGCCAGTGGGGCGAGCCGGTCCGGCCAGCGGGAGTCGGCACGGGGTGGGGAGGCAGTGATCGTTGTCATGCTCTCAGCCTCGACGGACAGCCGCCGGATTCCCTCCCGGCCGGCGGTGAACCCGCTCCCCCGGTGGAGGGACCGATCAGCCGGACGGGGTGACGAAGCCGGACTCGTAGGCGGCGATGACCGCTTGCGTACGATCGCGGACGCCCAGCTTGGCCAGCACGTTGCCGACGTGCGTCTTGACGGTCTCCACCCCGACCACCAGGTGCGCGGCGATCTCCGGGTTGGACCGGCCGGTGGTCATCAACCGCAGCACCTCGGCCTCCCGTTCGGTGAGCCGGGCACCACCCAACCGGTCGCCGCCCGCCGGCCCGTACGCCCCGACCAGCTGGCGGATCGCGGCCGGGAAGAGCAGCGACTCACCCGCCGCGACCACCCGGACCGCCTCCACCACCTCGGCGGGCCGGGCCCGTTTGAGCAGGAACCCGGAGGCGCCGGCGCGCAGCGCCTCGTAGACGTACTCGTCGTTGGCGAACGTGGTGACCACCAGCACCCGGGGCGGGTCGGCGGAGGTGGCCAGCAGGTGCCGGGTGGCCTGGATGCCGTCGATGCCGGGCATCCGCACGTCCATCAGCACCACGTCGGGCCGGTGCCGGGCGACCAGCGGCGGCACCTCGGCCCCGTCGGCGGCTTCGGCGAGCACGCGCAGGTCGGGTTGGGCGTCGATGATGGCCCGCAGCCCGATCCGGATCAGCTCGTCGTCGTCGACGATGAGCACGCCGGTGGTCATCGCGTCTCCTCGTAGGGCAGGCGGGCCCGGATCAGCCACCGGTCGCCGTCCGGGCCGACGGTGAGCCGGCCGCCGAGCAGCAGCACCCGCTCCCGCATGCCGTCCAGACCTCGACCGCCCCGTCCCAGCCGGGTCCGGTCCCTGTGGTTCACGGTGTTGACCAGCTCCAACTCCAGCGCGTCGCGGTGCAGGTCCAGGCGTACCGTCACCGGCCCGTGGCCGTGCCGGGCGGCGTTGGTCAGTCCTTCCTGGACGATCCGGTAGCCCTCCCGGGAGACCACAGCGGGCACCCGTGCCGGGTCGCCGGCGCGATGCGCGTGCACGGCCAGGCCGGCCGCGCGGGCGTCGGTGACCAACCGGTCCAGGTCGGCGAGGGTACGCTGCGGCGCCACCACGGGCCTGTCGCGTCCGTTCTCCCGGAGCAGCCCGAGCACGTGGTCGAGGTCGTCCATCGCGTTGCGCCCGACGTCCTCGATGGCGGTGAGCGCCCGCCGGACGAACTCCGGGTCGGTGTCGAGGACCTCGCGGGCGGCCCCGGCCTGGAGGGTGGCCACTGTCAGCGCGTGACCGACCGAGTCGTGCAACTCCCGGGCCAGCCGGTTGCGTTCGGCGAGCCGGGTGGCGCGCGCTTCGAGGGCGGCGATCCGTTCCGCCTGGGCCGGGCCGAGCAGCACCGGCGCCATGGACCCGGCGAGCGCGCCGAGCCCGGCGACGGCGTAGCCGAGGCCCACCAGCAGGAGCACCCCGGTCACTGTCAGCCATCCGCTGTCCTGCCCGTCCAGTGGCCCGAACTGTTCCCGGCTGGTCAGCTCGGCGCCGATGCCGAACTGCTGGGCGATGAACGCCAGCGCCATCGGTAGGGCGCTGAACAGCGCGAGCATCACCAGCGCGCCGACGATGAGGTGGGTGGCGATCCAGAGCGCGCTGCGCAGCCGGGTCTCCCGGTCGCCGTGGTGGCCGGGCGCGGGGTCGGGCAGGTCGACACCGAGCAGGGCCCGGACGGCGGCGATCTCCAGAGCCCGGCTGCCGTCCAGCAGCAACGGGACGACGGCGATCAACACCGCGATGACCAGCAGGACGTAGGTCAGTGGGCGCGGGATCGCCGAGTCGGCGAGCAGTTGGGCGAAGGTCACCGCGAGGAGCACGTACGGCAGCGCCAGCACGCCGCCGAGCAGCAGGAACACGCCGCGTCGCCAGGTGGTGCCGGCGACCAACGGGGCCAGCGCCGCTCGGAGGGTCACCTCGCCATTCTGCTGCCGGGACCGGTCCCGGCGACTCCCCCGCGTCGGGGAGATGTCAGCGGTGGTCGGCGACGTACTGCTGCGGGTCCTTGTCGCGGAACGGGAGGTTGCGACCGTTCTTGTGTTCGCCGTAGAAGGTCAGCCAGCGTTGGCCCAGCTCGGCGCGGAGTTCGGTGCTGGCGTGCCGGCGGAAGTCGGGCAGCGCCTCGTCCTCCTCCTCGGCCAGGTGCTCGCTGTTCTCCCGGCGGGCCGTGCCGACCGCCTCCCACCACTGATCCGAGCCGACCGGGTGCAGCTTCGCCTCGGCGATGGCGTCGCGGATCTTGTTGTGGTCGCCGATCGCGTCGGCGGTCTCGTCCTCGCCGTCGTCGCCGTGCTTGACCAGGTGCGGGTAGAGGATCGCCTCCTCGGCCTCGGCGTGGATGTCCAGGTGCAGGGCGAGGGCGTCCCAGATGGCGAGCATCTCCTGCTCGTCGCGGGCGTCGTCGAGGCGGGCGAAGCCACGCCGGAAGGCGGCGTGGTCGTCCAGGATCAGCGCGGTGATGTCGTCCACTGTGCTCACTTTCCCGTTGGCCGGCGAACCGGGCACGCGGCATTGAGTCGAAACTACCCCGATGTCCCGGTTTCCACGCCCGATCCCCGCTAGGCTGGGCCGGAGCTAGGCTCATGATCGTGACCTACCTCGCCGCGGATGACCGCTACGACACCATGACCTACCGGCGCAGCGGACGCAGTGGCCTGCGGCTGCCCGCCGTCTCGCTCGGCCTGTGGCACAACTTCGGCCCGGACCGCCCCTTCGAACGGCAGCGCGACATCGTGCGCCGCGCCTTCGACCTGGGTGTCACCCACTTCGACCTGGCCAACAACTACGGTCCGCCGCCCGGTTCGGCGGAGGAGAACTTCGGCCGGATGCTCGCCACCGACCTGAAGCCGTACCGGGACGAGCTGGTCATCTCCAGCAAGGCCGGGTACCTGATGTGGCCCGGCCCGTACGGCGAGTGGGGCTCGCGTAAGAACCTGATCTCGTCGCTGGACCAGTCGCTGGGCCGGATGGGGCTGGACTACGTCGACATCTTCTACTCGCACCGGTTCGACCCGGACACCCCGCTCGAGGAGACGATGGGGGCGCTCGACGCCATCGTCCGCTCCGGCAAGGCCCTCTACGTCGGCATCTCGAACTACAACTCGGAGCAGACCACGAGGGCCGCCGCGATCCTGCGTGAGCTGGGTACGCCGCTGCTGATCAACCAGCCGTCATACTCGATGCTCAACCGCTGGACCGAGTCCGACGGCCTGCTCGACACGCTGGAGCAGGTCGGCGCGGGCTGCATCGCGTACAGCCCGTTGGCGCAGGGCCTGCTGACCGACCGCTACCTGGGTGGCATCCCGGCCGACTCGCGGGTTCGCACAAGCGTCTTCCTCAACGAGAGCGACCTCAGCGAGGAGAAGATGGCAACGATCCGTGGCCTCGGCGCTGTCGCCGAGCGGCGTGGCCAGTCGCTGGCACAACTCGCGTTGGCCTGGGCGCTGCGTGACCCGCGGATGACCAGCCTCATCATCGGCGCGAGCAGCGTCGAGCAGTTGGAGACGAACATCGCCGCCCTGGACAACCTCGACTTCACGGCCGACGAGTTGGCCGAGATCGAGCGCCATCTCGGCTGAACACCTCCGGGTCCCGGGCGGGTCGGGTCACCAGATCCGGCGCCGCCCGGCCCGGTGGTTGCGGACCTCGCACTGCCGGCCCACAGGCGCGGCGGCGCTGCGGCGTCGCCGTCCGGCACCGATCAGCAGCGCCAGGACCAGCACGGCGGCGGCACCGGCCAGCACCGGCCACCGGCCGCTGAGGTCGGTCACCGACGCCACCGGCACGCCGGGATCGGCCGCCGCGGCCACCGCCGACCCGGTGGCGGCCGGCGCACTCGCGGCGGTACGCGGCGCGCTCTTCGTCGCGGCGGCCTTCGACGGGGTGGCCTTCGACGGGGTGGCGCCGGCCTTGGCACCACCGAACACCACGTCCGAGCAGGAGTAGTAGGTGTCCGGGGTGTTGGAGTTCTGCCAGATCGTGTAGATCAGGTGTCGGCCGCTGCGGCCCGCCGGCAGCCGACCCGCCAACTGGTACGCCCCGGCGCGCACGGGCGGGTCGGTCCGGGTCAGGAACGGACGGGACTCCAGATCCGCCCAGGTCAGCTTCTTGCGCGGGTCGTAGTCGGGGGTGGTCACGTAGAGCCGGAAGGTGCCCCGGTGCTCGATGGTGGTCCGGTACCGGAAGGTGAACTTCGCGCCGGTGGTCAGCTCGGTGCTCGGCCAGTCGGTGCGGGGCAGGTCCAGTCCTCGGTACGCCGACAGCCCGCCGCTGCACAGTTCACCGTCCGGGATCCGTTCCCGGTCTCGCCCGTTGATCGCGGCGACGCGTACGTTGTCCCATTCGCGGACGGCGGCGCCCGCTTCGACAGCGGCTCGGCAGGCGGCGGTGGCCGCGTACCGGCCCTCGGGTCCGCAGGCCGCTGCGCGACTGACCGGGTCGGTCGGGGCGCCGTGCGCGGCGGCGGGCGTGGCGGCCAGCGGCACTGTCGCGGCAGCGACCAGCACCGTGGCGAGGAGCCGGCGTACGGGCATGAGGATGACCTCCGCCCAGTGGTACGGCTGAGAGGCGGCAAAGGTTCGACGCTGAGCGGCCGGGAATCCTGCGGGTGGGTGTGGCGTTTCGATACTCGGAACCGCTGAGACCGAGGAGGCAGACATGAAGGTACGTAGCTCGTTGCGTGCGCTGAAGCAGAAGCCGGGTTCGGTGGTGGTCCGCCGTCGTGGCCGGGTGGTCGTGGTCAACCGCGCCAACCCGCAGTGGAAGAGCCGCCAGGGCTGACCCCCGCCCCTACCGGACATACAGTCAACAAACGCCCTGACCGGGTCTTCCGGTCAGGGCGTTTGGCATGTGTGCCCGTCACATCTCGTCATCGGGTCGTGGGAGTTGGCTCTTGTCCGGTTTTCCGCTGGGCCCGAGCGGGACTCGGTCGATGACCGTGACGGTTCGTGGCACCGCGAGGTCGTTCACCTGTGCGGCCACGAGCGCACGCAGCACGTCCGGATCGGGTGTTCTCCCGGCCACCGGCACCACGTAGGCGTGCACGGCCTCGCCGGTCATCTCGTCCGGACCCCCGACGACGTACGCCTCGGCGACCGCGGCATCGGCGGCGAGCGCCCGCTCCACCGGCCCGGCGTGGATCATCTGCGCGTTGACGATGATCACGTCCCGCGCCCGGCCGAGCAGCCGCAGGTATCCGTCGGCGTCCAGCTCCCCCAGGTCACGGGTACGCACCCAGCCGTCCACGAACACCTCGGCCGACTCGTCCGGATCCTGCCAGTACGAGGATGCCTGCGTGGGTGCGCGGACATAGATCTCCCCGTCGCGAACGGAGACGTCCACGGCCGGACGACCGACAGTGGCGAGCGTGGCCGTGTCGGTAAGCATCTCTGCGGGCGTCACCATGGAGATCATCGACGTTTCGGTCTGCCCGTATCCGTGGAAGAGCACCGGGCCCAGCACGTCGAGCGCCTCCGCCAGCCGGCCCGGCGCGAGTGGCGACCCGGAGACCATCAGCGCCCGCAGATGCCGCAGGTCCACCGGGTTGGCGCGCTGGTCCCGGATCAACTGGTGCAGCTTGCCGACGGTGGTCACGCTCGCCGTGGCCCGGTGTTCGACAAGGGCATCCGGGAAGACCGGGCGGGGCGCCACGACCAGGGTGCCGCCCGCCGCGAGGGCGAGGATGCCGTACTCCAGCATCACCTGACTGGCCAGCGAGCCGAAGACCAGGTAGCGCTGCATCCGGGTGGCCAGTTCGGCGATGGCCGGGGGCCAACGGTCCGGGTACGGGACCCAGGCCGCCGACATCGCCGCATAGGTCTGCACCACACCCTTCGGCGTCCCCGTACTGCCACTGGTCCAGGTGATCCGCGCGGGATCCTCGGCCCGTCCGGCCGCGACGAGGGGCAGCCCGTCGTCGGGGTGCTCGGCGAGCGCGGCCAGTTGAGCCGAGTCGACGACGAGGGAGCCGGACAGCTGTGCCGGGCTCAGGTCGGCACGCCACCCGGACACCCGGGCCCCGACGGCGAAGGCGGCAATCGTGGCGGCGAAGGCGGGGGCGGTGACCGGCAGGTCGAGCGTGACGCCCACTCCGGGCCCCGCGCCGGACGAGCGCAGCCCGGCCATGATGCGCCGGATCAGACCCGCCATCACCGAAGCGGTAGTGACGATCGGCCCGTCCTCGAAGACCGGCCGGTCCCCGCCGGCTGCCAGGAGGTCGAGGACGGGCTGCGGCCAGACGTCAGCGGGCATCGGCGAGGACGCCCTTGACGAAGACCTCGAGAGGCTGCCGGTGCACTGTCGGCAGGTCCCACTGATTTTCCAGGTTCTCCGCCAGGTGGTGCGCGGCGACGACCTGCCCGTCGCGCAGCACCCGGACGACGGGGTGGAGATAGCTGGCGTCGTGCGCGGCGGTCGCGTCGTTCTCGGCCGGGCGCGACACGGTGATGTCGAACGGGTCCACCTGGTCGTGGTCGGGGCCGTACTCCAGGGTGACCAGGAACGCGAACACGTCCGGCTCCGCGTCCCGCAGATAGGCGACCGGCACCTCCTCGCGGTAGCGGGCGGCGTCGCCCTCGACGGTGACGACATCGCCGAGCACCGAGAACTGCTGCCACAGTGCGGAACTCACGTTGACCCGGGCGATTATCGAATCGGCGATCGCCTCGGGCGTCGGGGGAATCTGCCGGGACGGCCAGGGCTGCCCGTGGTGCCGCTCGCGGAGGATGTGGTGCAGTGCGCGGGCGGCATAGCGGAAGCCGTGGATGAAGCCGTTCGTGGACTTCTTGAAATCACGCTGCTGGCTGAGGGTGCCGGCGAAGTAGAGACCTGGGACGTTCACCGACTCGAAGGCCGGCGTCTGCGCCGGGAACCGATCATTGATGACCAGCTCCGGTCGGGCCGACTCGGCGAAGATGGACGCGTCGAAGCGGAATCCGGTGCAGAGTATGACCCGGTCGTACTCAAGCTCGCGCAGATTCTCGACCGTCCGGGCGTACCGGAAAAGCACCCGGAATCCGCCGCCCTCCCGCTGGCTGATCTGCTCCACCGTGCCATCCAGAACGGCGTTCTGTGACTTCAGCTGATAGGTGTCCAGGAAGTTGTTGTTCACCGCGCGCAGGTGCCCGACGTAATGGGTCTGCCAGGCCAGCCTGATGGAGTGCGGCCCGGCGACGTGAATCGTGGCGGCGGTCTCGACGAGCGCGTCCGCGGTCTCGAAGGCCGAGTTGCCCTTACCGATGATCAACACCCGCTGATTGACGAAATCGGTGGGGTCCACGCTGACGGTGTCGTAGCGCTCGGCCAGGTCCGCGCCCTCGATCGGCGGCTGGTAGAGCTGGGAGACGCCGGTGGCGACGACGACTCTCCGGGCCGTCCAGCTGTGGTCGCCGGCCCGCACTGTGAACACGTCGTCGGTCTTCGACACCGAGGTCACGCGGGTGTCGTAAACGACGTTCAGACCCCGCGCGAAGTCGGCGAGATAACGCACGAGATCCTCGGCGGCGGGGAAATAGCGCGTGCTGTAGTACTTGAAGAGCATCCCCGGATCGTCGGTCAGCAACGAGTTCCAGTCCGACCGTAGATTGAACTCCGGATCGGTCGACCCGGTCCACACCTTGTTGATCGAGATCAGCTGGCGATGCCGAGGATAGGTCTCGAAGAATGTGCCCGCCCGTGGGCCGCCCTCCAGCACCACGTAGTCGTGACCGTCGCGCTCGAGCAGGGTCGCGAGCTGCAGGCCTGCCGGCCCGGCTCCAATGATCAGGCAATCGTGCGTCATGCGCCGCAATTTACTGAGGCAATTTCAGAGCGCTCTGAGAAATTGCCTCTAGCATCCGCTCCCATGACGAATAAGGTGGATTTGGCAGCGCCGCTGCGCCTCGCCGACCTGCGCGTCGCGGCAGGCCCGGTCACTGTCGTGCTCGGCGATGAGGTGCGGGCCCGTGTGGCGACCGGCCGCACGTTCCTCGGCAAGGCACTCGGCGACGACCGGGCGATCTACGGTGCCACCACCGGCTTCGGGGCGCTCGTCGGCTACGCGGGCCGAGCCGACCAGCGCGACCAGGCCGACAACACCCTCGCCCATCTCGGGGCGGGCCAGGGCCCGGACCTCGCCCCGGATGTCGTGCGCGCGACGCTGCTGGTGCGCGCCTGGTCCCTGGCCCGGGGCGCGTCGGGGGTCTCGCCGCACGTGATCGACGCGCTCGCGGCCATGCTCGGCACGACGTTCACGCCGGCGATGCCCCGATTCGGCTCGGTGGGAGCCAGCGGTGACCTGATCCCGCTCGGTGCCGCCGCCCAGGCGCTGCGCGGTCGCGGGCATGCCTACGTGGACGGCGTCCGGATGCCCGCCGCGGATGCCCTGACGAAGGCCGGCCTGGAGCCGCTGCCGCTCGACGGCCGGGACGCACTCGCGCTTGTCAACGGCACGTCGCTCACCACTGCGGCGCTGGCCCTCGCCCTGGACCGGGTCCGCACCTCACACCGCGTGGTGCAGACGCTCACCTGTCTGCTCGCCGACCTGCTCGGCTGCGATCCACAGTTCCTCGATCCGGCCCTCCTCGCCGCCTACTGTCACCCGGGCGCCATCGAGGTCGGCCACGCCATGCGGGCGGCCTCCGCCGGCCTGCGAGAGTCCGGCACGAGACCGTTGCAGGAGCCCTACAGCATCCGCTGCGCGCCCCAGTTGCTCGGCGCGGCCGAGGACGCCCTGCGCTATGTCGACGGCGTGGTGGCGGCGGACCTCGGCGGGGTGAGCGACAACCCGCTGTTCTTCCCGGCCGACGACAAGGTCGTGCACGGCGGCAACTTCTTCGGCCAACCCGCCGCGTTCGCCGCCGACGTCCTGACCATGGTGATCGCCCAGGTCGGCAACCTCGCCGAGCGCCAACTCGACCTGCTCGTGGACCCCGGGCGCAACGGCGGACTGCCGCCGATGCTCGCGGCGGGACCAGGGCAGCAGCACGGGTTGCAGGGTGTCCAGCTCGCGTCGACCGCGCTCATCGCCGAGATCAGGCGCGACTCCGTGCCGGCAAGCCTGCAGAGCCTCCCCACCAACCTGCACAACCAGGACGTGATCCCGCTCGGCACGCAGGCCGCTCTCCGCGCCCTGGACCAGGCGGAGCTGCTGCGCCTGATCACCGGTTCGCTCGGGCTCGGGCTGCGCCAGGCAGTGCACGTCGGGGCGCGCCGGCCCACGGCGGTGGGCTGTGACCGCACCCTTCGGGCCCTGGAGGAGATCGCACCGATCGACCCGGACCGGCCGCTCGACTCCGACGTGCGAAGAACAGCCGACATTCTGGAAGAGCTTGAAATCTCTCTGATTTCCCACTCGTACGGTGAGCGCCGTGACGCTTGATTACCTGATCATCGGGGCCGGTCCGGCCGGTCTTCAACTCGCCGCCCTGCTCGATGCCGAGGGCAAGGGTGACTATCTGGTGTTGGAGGGTGCCGACGGGCCGGGGGCGTTCTTCGCCACCTATCCGCGGCACCGCCAACTCATCTCGATCAACAAACCGCACACGGGCACCGACGATCCCGAGCTGAATCTGCGGCTCGACTGGAACTCCCTGCTCACCGACGACCCGGCGCTGCTGTTCACG
Source organism: Micromonospora sp. D93 (assembly GCF_018070365.1). Lineage (NCBI taxonomy): Bacteria > Bacillati > Actinomycetota > Actinomycetes > Micromonosporales > Micromonosporaceae > Micromonospora > Micromonospora sp. D93. The sequence goes on from NZ_JAGPXW010000007.1 coordinate 14,883, forward strand.
AAGTACACCGAGCGGTACTTCCCCGACGCCGACGTGATGGTGCGATACCTCGCGGACTTCGCGGCGAAGACCGGCGTCAAGGTCAGTTACGGCACCCGGGTGACCCGGGTGTCCAAGCACGACGACGTGTTCACTGTCGAGGCAGGTGACCAGCGCTGGGAGGCCCGCGCGGTGATCGTCGCCACCGGCGTGTCGAAGACCTACCAGCCGGACATTCCAGGATTCGAACTGGCCGAGGGGTACGACGTGATGAGCGTCGAGCCACGTGACTACCTCGACCAGAAGGTGCTCATCATCGGCAAGGGCAACTCCGCCTTCGAGACCGCCGAGAACCTCATGGAGACCACGACGCTGATCCACCTCGCGGGGCCCAGCTCGGTCCGGATGGCGTGGCGCACCCACTACGTCGGGCACCTGCGCGCGGTGAACAACAACTTCCTCGACACCTATCAGCTCAAGTCCGCGAACGCGATCCTCGACGGCACCATCAAGAGCATCGAGCGCGACGGCACGGGCTACAAGGTCACGTTCAGCTTCTCGCGGGCGAACGAGGTCGTGAAGGAACTGCACTACGACCGGGTGCTGGCATGCACGGGATTCCGTTTCGACGACTCGATTTTCGACTCCTCGGCCCGGCCAAAGCTCGCCATCAGGAACCGATTCCCGGCACAGACCGAAGCGTGGGAGTCGGTGAACGTTCCGGGGCTGTTCTTCGCCGGGACGATCTCCCAGGAACGCGACTTCAAGAAGTCCACGAGTGGTTTCGTGCACGGTTTCCGCTACGCCGTACGCGCGCTGCACAGGATCCTCTCCCGCCGCTACGACGCCACGGAGTGGCCGTCCGACAAGCTCGCCGCCGAGCCGGCGGCCCTGACCGCGGCGGTCATCGAGCGGGTCAACCGCACCTCGGCCCTGTGGCAGCAGTTCGGGTTCCTCGCCGACGTGCTCACCGTCGCCGGGTCCGAGGCCCGCTACCACGAGGAGGTGCCGGTGGACTACTTCGTGTCGACCGGGCTCCGCACCGCCGAGCACGACTACGACCAGGCGTTCGTGATCACTCTCGAGTACGGCCCCGACCACGACCAGGTCGACCCGTTCGACATCACCGTGACCCGGGTGGCCCAGGACGTCGTGGGGCAGGCGCACGACGCGGCGTACCTGCACCCGGTCGTCCGTTATCACCGCGAGGGCCAACTGGTCAGCACGCACCACCTCGCCGAGAACCTGGAGAACCAGTGGGACCGGCCGGAGGTCCACGTGCGGCCGCTGCGGGAGTTCCTGGGCCGCTGCCTCGCCGGCGCCGAGGGCTGACATGGACCCGGTTCACCAGGACTTCTTCGAGGGTGGGGCCGGGCGGGAGCGCACCCTGGCCGCCAACGAGCGGGCCTTCGAACGACGGTGGATCGTGCCGCGTGTGCTGCGGGCAACCGGCGAGCGGGACCTGGAAGTCACGGTGGCCGGAACATCGCTTGCCGCGCCGCTCCTGGTCGCCCCGACGGCCTTCCATCGGCTCGCGCACCCGGACGGCGAGGCGGCTACCGCGCAGGGGGCCGCGGCGGCCGGCACGGCGATGGTGGTGAGCATGGCCGCCACCCAGCCGGTCGAGGAGATCGCGGCGGCGGGCGGGACCCTGTGGTTCCAGCTGTACCCGCAACCCGACCTCGACTTCACCGAGTACGTGGTCAAGCGCGCCGAGTCGGCGGGCTGCCGGGCGCTCGTCGTGACAGTGGACTCCCCGGTGTTTGGACGGCGCGAGCGTGACCTGCGCAACGGCTTCACGGACCTGCCGCCCGGCTACGCCTGCGAGAACATGCGCGACGCGACGGGCCGGGTGCGCTCGATCGCGATGGACGCGACGGCAGGCTGGGAGCGGATCGCGTGGCTGCGCGGCGTCACGGGACTACCGATCCTGCTCAAGGGCATCCTGCATCCCGCGGACGCCCGCCTCGCCGTCGAGCACGGCGCCGCCGGTGTGATCGTGTCCAACCACGGTGGACGACAGCTCGACGGGGCCATTCCGACGCTCGACGCGCTGCCCGCAGTCGTGGCGGCCGTGGATGGGCAGATCCCGGTGCTGCTCGACGGGGGTGTGCGCTGCGGCACCGACGTGGTGATCGCGCTGGCGCTGGGGGCGGGGGCGGTGCTGGTGGGGCGTCCGGTGGTGCGGGCGCTCGCGACGGGCGGTGCGGTGGGCGTACGGGAAGCTCTCGAACGACTCACCACCGAGCTGGATCAGGCCCTCGCCCTGGCCGGAGCGCGGCGGCCGGCCGATCTGACGCCCGACCAGGTGGCGACCCGGTGAAGGCAGTTGTCGCCCTCCGGGAGTGGATCTTCGAACGGGTCAACGGGACCGAGGGCGTACCCGTCCCTGGGCCGCTGGTGGGGCCGGAGGACTTCCTTCGGGTCTACAGCGACCCGGCCGCCGACGGGCGCAGCCGCGGGGCCGGCCTGTCGGACCTCTTCTGGTACTGGCTCGCGCCCGGTCCGCAGATGCACCAGGAGCACCTTGAGCCCGGCGAGCGGTACAGGACCGTCGCGCGGACGACCCGACAGGTGCTCGCCGTCCCGCACGCGCGCTCCGACGAGTTGGCGACGGCCGCGACCCGGCGGATCCTCGACGCGCTCCCGGCCGGTCGGGTCAGCCACGTGCGGCTCCGTGACCTGATGATGCCGATCTGGGCCGAGGTCTCGTACGAGCTGGTGTTCGACGCGCCCTGCCCGCGTGCCGTCCGCGATCTCGTCGTGGCGAACGCGGACGACGTGGTGACCGCCCTCAAGGGGATGGGTCTGCGGCACATGTCCCGGCGGGATCGCCTGACCCGCTACCTGTTGGAGCGGATCGAGGCGGGAACGTGCCCGGTCGTGCTGCCGCCACCCTTCACCGCACTGGAGACCGCCTGGTACCTCCAGGGCGCGTTCTTCAACACGGCCGTGGTGCAGATGTCGGAGGCCATGGCGCACATCCTGCTGTGCGCCGGGTCCGTCACGGACACGTCGGACGTGTCGCTCGACCGGATCATCGACGAGACGCTGCGGGTCTACCCGCTCTTCGGCATCGCGCACCGGATCACGTCCGGCCCCATCACGGTCGGCGATCACGTCCTGCCCACCGGATCCGTGCTCCTCTTCAACTATCGGGCCCATCAACGCACCGGTCCCGCCGCGGACGACGAGTTCAACCCGGACCGCTGGCTGTCGTTGCGCCGGCAGGACGCCCACTTCATCCCGTACGGCGTAACCGCCAACCGGGCCTGCCCGGCGCGCGGCTCGGCCCCCGTCCAACTCCGTGCGGCGACCCGGGAGGTGCTGCGGCGTTTCTCGGTCAGCTCGTCGGCAGCACACACCCGCTCGCTGCCGAGTCGCGGTCCCGCGTACCTGACGCCCCGGGGTCTCCCCGGTCCCAGCCGCAACCGGCTCATCCTCATGCGGCAACGCGACCGGATCTTCGACGTGGGGCGCTCGGTCACGCAGCTGGTCTGCGGCACCTGGATGGTCGTCGACGCCCGGCGACAGAAGTTGTGCACCCACTTCTTCGAGGAGGCCAGCGCGTGACCCCCAGCGAACTCGCCCCGCGGTTCTTCATCGCGGTCGCGGTCATTCTGCTCTTCTGCAAGCTGGTCTCCTGGCTCCTGGGCAAGGTGGGCCAGCCTCCCGTCGTGAGCGAGATGCTCGCCGGGGTGCTGCTCGGCCCGTCGCTGCTCGGCCTGTTCTGGCCGGGTGCCCAGGCCGCGCTCTTTCCCGCCCCGCTGCTGCCGATCCTGTACGTGGTCGGCCAGGTCGGCCTGGTGCTGTTCATGTTCCAGGCCGGGTACGCCTTCACCTCCCACCGGGTGACCAAGCTCGCGGGCACGGCGGGAGCGGTGTCGCTCGCGGGTGTCGCCGCTCCGCTGGTGCTGGGGATCCTGCTGGTCCTGGGCATGGCGGGCTTCGTCCCGATCCGCGCGGACGGCGTGTCGCTCGGTGTGTCCGCGGCGTTCGTCGGTGTGGCGCTGGCGATCACGGCCTTCCCGATGCTCGCCCGGATCATCACCGAGCGCGGCCATACCGGCACCCGCCATGGTTTGCTCGCCCTGGCCAGCGGCGCGATCGACGACATGGTCGCGTGGATCATGCTGGCCGCGGTGCTGGCGTTCGCCTCGGGCTCGGTCGGCCCGGCACTGGTCTGCGCGGGTGGTGCGCTGCTGTTCGGGGCGGCGCTGTGGCTGGGTGGGCGGCGGGTGGCCGGCTTCGTCATGGGGCTCCCGGGCGATCGCGCGCGGCTGCTCGGCACCGTGGCGCTGCTCTTCCTGGTCGCCTGGTACACCGACGAGATCGGCCTGTACGCGGTCTTCGGCGCCTTCGCGGTCGGCGTGGTGATGCCGCGCTCGGAGAAGACCGACAAGGTGGTCGACACGCTGACGCCGATCGCCGCGACGGTGTTCCTGCCGCTGTTCTTCACCTACTCCGGGCTGCGCACCGAGTTCGCGCTGCTGGGCAACCTGGCCGTACTCGGCTTCGCCGCCGCGTGTGTGGCCGTGGCGATCGTCGGAAAGTTCGGCGCCTGCTGGGCCGCGGCCCGGATGCGCGGCGAACCGAACGGCGTCGCGCTGCGCGTCGGCGCTCTCATGAACGCCCGGGGCCTGATGCAGCTGATCGCCCTGAACGTGGGACTGGAGGCGGGCATCGTGAACCCGTCGCTCTTCACGGTGCTGGTGGTGGTCGCGCTCGTCACGACACTCATGACGACGCCGCTGCTCACCTGGATCGAGCGACGCGAGGCACGCGCTCCCGCTTCTACACCGTCCCTCGTGCCCGCCGGAACCCCGTAGAATGTTTGTTTGAGGAGACAAATTCTACAGACAACGATGTTCATCTATGTCACGATCACGGTATGACTCGACTCCTGCTCGTCGAGGACGACTCGGAGCTGCGCGGCATGGTGGCCGAGACACTCACCGGCGAGGGATACGTCGTCGACCAGGCCCCCGACGGCCAGCGCGGCCTGCACCTGGGGCTCACCCGACCGTACGACGTCATGGTGATCGACCGACGCCTACCCGCCCTCGACGGGCTGGACCTGGTCATCCGCCTGCGTTCCCGTGCGGTGCTCGCCCGGGCACTGCTGCTGACCGCGCTCGGCACCGTCGAGGACCGGGTCGCCGGCCTCGACGCGGGCGCCGACGACTACCTGACGAAACCCTTCGACCTGGACGAGTTGAGCGCCCGCATCCGGGCACTCTGCCGCCGGACCACCGAGTCCGCCGAGGTGTTGCGGCTCGGGTCGGGCCAGCTCGACCTCTCCGTGCGCGACGCCGTCCTGCCCGACGGCACCCGGATCGCCCTGTCCGCACGCGAGTTCGAGCTGCTGCGGGTCCTCGCGTCCCGGCCGCGCACCGTCCACTCCCGCTCCGAGCTGCGCAGCCGGGTCTTCGACGAGGCGGGCGCGGCGTCCCTGGTCGACACGTACGTCTACTACCTGCGCCGCAAGCTCGGCCGCTCGGTGATCCGGACCGTGCACGGTCTCGGCTACCGGTTGGGAACCCTGTGAGCTTCGAGGACACCATGCTGCGCCGGGCCAGGGCGCGGGTCAGTCTGCTCGTCGGGCTCACCATGACGGCGCTGCTCGCCCTGGGTGCCGCCATCTCCTATGCCGCACTGCTGCGCTACCAGCACGAACAAATCGAACGAGAGCTCAACTACGGCGCGGTCCACGGCACCATCGCAGGCCCGCCGGGCTGCAGCTGGATCATCCTGTACGACGGCAGCCGCACCGACTCGGGCCGGAACCCGCCCCCGGCGGGCTTCCCACTGCGGTCCGCCATCGACGCGGTGGCCCTCGACCGTCAGGTCCGCAGCGACAAGGTCGAACGCAACGGCACGACCTATTACGTCCGCACCCAGCCCCGCGGCACCGGTGTCGTGCAAGCGGTGTTCGACGCCCGCTTCCAGCTCGCCGACCGACGTCACCTCCTCGCCGCCTTCTTCCTCGCCGCGATCGTCGGCCTCGCCGCGGCGGTGCTCACGGGCATCACCGTGGGCCGCCGAGCCGTGGCGCCGCTCGCCGAGGCACTCGGCCGGCAACGCCGCTTCGTCGCCGACGCCAGCCACGAGTTGCGCACCCCCATCGCCCAGGTCCACACCCGCGCCCAGATCCTGGCCCGCCGCGCCGGTGCCGACCACGCCGACTACGACCGTTTGATCGACACCACCCGCCGCCTCGGCGAGATCGTCGACGAGCTCCTGCTCTCCGCCCGCCTCGCCGCCACCCCGGCCGATCGGCACCCCTCCGAGCCCGTCAACCTGACCCTCCTCGCCGCCCAGGCCGTCGACTGCGAGGCCGACCGCGCCGCCGAGCAGGGCGTCCAGCTGCACCTGTCGGTCCCGGACACTCCGATCCTCGTCCCCGGCATCGCCTCGGCCCTACGCCGCATGGTCGGCGAACTGCTCGCCAACGCCCTCACCCACACCCCGACCGGCGGCCGCATCGACGTCGCCCTGCGCACCTCCCGCCGGGGCGCGGACCTGGTGGTCACGGACAGCGGAGCTGGCTTCGACCCCGCCGACGCGGAACACCTCTTCGACCGCTTCCACCGCGGCGCCGGGGCCAAGGACCGGCGCTTCGGTCTGGGGCTGGCTCTCCTGCGCGAGGTGGTGACCAGCCACGGCGGGACGATCTCCACCGACAGCCGGCCCGGCGCCGGGGCGACCTTCACCGTCCGGTTACCGACGATTCCGCCACGGGCCTCCGCCGGCTGACTCCAACGGACGGGCGCCCCCGACGAGGAGGAAAGCAAACGCCCTGGCCGGATATCCCGACCAGGGCGTTTCTCAAGGGTGGAGCCGAGGGGACTCGAACCCCTGACCCCCACACTGCCAGTGTGGTGCGCTACCAGCTGCGCCACGGCCCCTTGCTGTTGTCCCGGTCTCCCGGGCACTGGGAAACTATACACAGACCGGCCCGCATGGTCATCTCGCGGGGTGCCCCGCCGGGCCGGGTCAGTTGAGCGCCACGTCCGGCGGGAAGTGCGCCACGGCGGCCATCATCCCGCCCTGCCGGCGCAGCACCATCGGCCACAGGTCGTCGGGCCGGTCGACGAAGGCGTCCCCGGGCAGCCCGTCCAGCACGAACCAGGAGCCGTCGGCGATCTCCTGCTCCAACTGGCCGCTGCCCCAACCGGAGTAGCCGGCGAAGACACGGATGCCGCCGATGCTCTCCCGCAGCCGCTCCGGGTCGACCGAGAGGTCGATCGTGCCGACCGCCCCGGAAACCTGGTGGAAGCCCTTCAGCCGGCGCATCGGGTGCCGCATCCGGGCGAGGCAGATGGCCGAGTCGGGCTGCACCGGACCGCCCTCGAAGAGCACCGCCGGGTGACGGGCCAGGTCGCTCCAGTCACCGAGCACCTCGGCCACCGGCACCTCGGTGGCCCGGTTCAGCACCACGCCGAGCGCGCCGCCCGGCTCGTGGGCGACCAGCAGCACCACCGTACGGTCGAAGTTCGGGTCCTTGAGCGCCGGAGTCGCGACCAGCAGCCGCCCGGTCATCGACTCCATCGCTCGTCCGCCGATCGCCTGGCCCTCTCCCTGCATGCCACACACCCGTCAACCGTGAGCCCGGACCGGGGGCCGGTCATCGACCGGATCCGCCCGGCGCATCGGGTTCAGCCACGCTGTCAACGCCATGCCTGGCACCATAGCCTGCGTCCTGGGTGCTGGCTAAGGTCTGACCGGCGGGTGATCAGACAGTTAAGACGAAGGGCCGTTGCACCCGACGAGACACCTCCCGGTGATCGACGGATCGGGACCACGGACGGCCGGGAAACGCCCGAAAGGTCCGTCACATCCCGATAGATTCGGCTGATCGGGAGGGCGACCGCGGTCGCCCCTGCCCGCGACACGGAGGCGGGTGGCGATGGCAACTGTCCGGGACGCGACGTACGACGTTCTCCGCACCCTCGGTATGACCACTGTCTTCGGCAACCCCGGCTCCACCGAGGAGCCGTTCCTCCAGGACTTCCCCGCCGACTTCCACTACGTCCACGCGCTGCACGAGGCGTCGGCCGTCGCGATGGCCGACGGCTACGCCCAGGCCACCGGAGCGCCCGCCCACGTCAACCTGCACACCGCCCCGGGCACCGGCAACGGCATGGGCAACCTGGTCACCGCCTGGCACAACAAGACCCCGCTGATCGTCACCGCCGGCCAGCAGACCCGGGAGATGCTGCTCCTCGAACCCCGGCTGGCCAGCCGTCGACCCACCGAGCTTCCGCAGCCCTACGTGAAGTGGGCCTACGAGCCGGTCCGGGCGCAGGACATCCCCGGGGCGATGCTGCGGGCGTACGCGACGGCGGTTCAGCCACCGGCCGGACCGGTCTTCCTCTCCCTGCCGATGGACGACTGGGCCCAGCCAGCCGACCCGCCGCCCGCGCCCCGAACGGTGGCCACCCGGTTCGCACCGGACCCTGAGCGGTTGGACGAGTTCGTTCGGGTGCTGGCCGGCAGCCGCAACCCGGTGCTCGTGTACGGGCCGGGGGTGGACCGCTCCGCGAGCTGGTCGACCGCTGTCGCGCTGGCCGAGCGGCTCGTCGCGCCGGTCTGGTCGGCCCCCGCCACCGAGCGGGCCGTGTTCCCGGAGGACCACCCGCACTTCCGCGGCGTGCTGCCGTACGCGATCGGTCCGCTCGCCGAGGCGCTGCGCGGGCACGACACGGTGCTCGTCGTCGGCGCACCGGTGTTCCGCTACTACCCGTACGTGCCGGGTGGGCACCTGCCCGACGGCGCCCGGCTGCTGCACGTCACGGACGACCCGGACGAGGCCGCGCGAGCCCCGGTCGGTGACACTCTGCTCAGCGACCCGGGGCTGGCCCTGGCCGCGCTTGTCGAACGGGTGCCGCCGAGCGACCGACAACCACCCACCCGTCGGGAAGCGCTGCCACCGCCGGAGGTAGGCACCCCACCGAGCGCCGACGCCCTGTTCGCGGCGCTGGCCGCGCACTGGCCGACCGACGGCGTGCTGGTCCAGGAGTCACCATCCAATCTGTCCGCGCTGCGTCGTCAGCTGCGGATCACCCGCCCGGCGTCGTACTTCACGATGGCCAGCGGCGGCCTCGGCTACGGCCTGCCGGCGGCGATCGGCATCGCACTGGCCGAGCGGGACACCGGGCGTGGCCGCCCGGTGGTGGCGGTGATCGGCGACGGCTCCTTCCACTACTCCGTGCAGGCGCTCTGGACGGCCGCGCGCCTGGCACTGCCGGTGGTGGTCGTGGTCCCGGTCAACCAGCAGTACGCGATCCTCAAGGCGTTCGCCGAGCTGAAGCACACCCCCGGGGTGCCCGGCCTGGACCTGCCGGGGTTGGACATCGTGGCGATCGCGGCCGGCTACGGCTGTGCCACGGAGGTGGTCGAGACCCCCGATCAGCTCGGCGCGGCGCTCGCCGGCGGGTTGCGCGCCGACCGTCCCACTGTGTTGCCGGTGCCGATCAGCACCGACGTGCCCAGCATCCTCTGAACCACGTCAGCGCGATGCGATAGACAGCGGGGCACCGGTGAAGACGTCCAGCACCGGCCGGGCGCCCAGCGGCGCCGCGAGGGTGACGGTGACCGGCTCCAGTTTCAGCACGGCGATGCACTCGCCGGTGGCCCGGGTGACGCCGCCACCGACCACCACGACGTCCGGCCGTTCCCACACCAACGGCGTGATCCCGGTGTCACAGGCGCCGACGCCGAGCCGCACGGTCAGCCGGGCGCCGTCGACCGCTGCCAGGTCCTGGGCCGCCACCAACCCGTCCGGCAGCGGCCGGGCCGGCGCGGTGGGCTCGGGTACGGGAGTGACAGCCGTCGGCGCGACGGCGAGCCGGGCCACCGGCGTGGCCAGCTCCTTGATGGTGAACAGCCAGGCCGGAACCTGCGCCACACCGCGGCTCGTGCGGACCGGCACGGCGCCGAACGTCACAGCGGTGACGGTGAGCGGAAGACAGGCGGTCTGCGTGCTGCTCGTTGCCCACCCGTCGGGCCCTGGTTCGACGGTGGGACCGCCGGGGGTGGGCCGGCCGGGCCGCTTCGGCCGCCCAGGGCAGGGCAGTGGATCACCCTGGTCGAGCTGCCGGTACGCCTCGGCGGCGCTGACCAACGGCAGCGTCAGCCGTCCGTCCGGGAAGTGGATCTCGCCGCCCACCCGGGTGGGCGGTATCCCGACCTGCGCGCTGTACCACCCGGCCCGGAAGGCCGCCTCAGTGTCGGGGGTGAAGCCCGGGTCACCGGTGAGCACTGTCGGACCCTCCAACGGCAGGTAGCCCGTGCGCCAGTCGGGACCGGGCCGCCACGCCTCGGCGACCTGAGCCGCCCGCTGGTCGAACGCCTCCGCGCCGGGCGTCGGGCTGCGCGGGCTGCCGGCCGGACCGGCGTCGGTAGCGGCACAGCCCGCCACCAGCAGCAACGGGAGTACGAGCAGCAGGGCAGGCCGATTCATGTACGGTTCGACGCCTCCGTCGACCGGCCGGTTCCCGACCCGGGTTCAGGTTTCGCCACCCAGATCCGTCTGGTACGCCTCCCAGAGCAGGTCGGCGCCGCGCCGCCGATGCCGGGCCAACCTCCGCAGCAGGTGCCCGGCCCGATGCCGCAGTTCGTCGGGGGGCGCCTCGGACCACTCGGCGATCTGCTGGACCGCCAGGATCGCGGCGACGATCGCCGCGTGCTCCCGGGTCAGCAGCCGCACGCCGTGGTCCAGTCGCGGCGACTGGGTGAGCAACTCCCGGTAGAGGCCGCTGGGGCCTTCGGTGACCCGGACGTGCTCGGCGAAGCCCTGGCGCACCGGACGCAGCCGAAGGAGGACGTCTTCGCGCCAACTCGGCTCGGTGGTGGTGACGGCGACGGCCCGGCCGAGGGCGTGCACGTCACCGGCGAGGCCGGCCGGGCGCGGCTCGCCGGGTAGACCGATGGAGTGTGGGTCGGCGGGGAGCCCCGCCGGATGCGCGACGGGCGGTCGGGCGACGAGTGACGACTGCTGGACCGGACCGGTGACCATGGCACCTCCCGCGCGGCGCTGCTACCCCATACCGCGATGGTGAGCCTGCCCGGCCGGCCCTGTCCAGGGCCCCGGATCGCCTCATCTGCCCCGTTGCACCCACTGACCCCGCCAGCCGCAGTGGTCCGGCCCAGGACGCCGTGCAGCCTCAGTCGGTCGACGAGTGCTCCGCCATGCGGTGCAGGTGGTCGACCACGGCGTGCGCGTCACCGTCCCGCCCGTCGCCCGGTCGAGCCGTCGTGATCGCCTCGGCCAGCGCCCGCAGCTCGGACGGCGGCAGACTGGGCAGCCCCATGCCGCGCAGTGGGATGGTGACCCCCCGCGTACTCCCCGGGTTGGTCACGAGGATTGCCCGCACCTGCGGTCTTCCGGCCGGACCATCGTCGTCCGCCTCGCGGTACGACACCGCGCCCGACTCGATCCGGGCGGTGGCGAGGTCGACGGTGCGGGTGCGCAGCGCACCGCGTACCCGCACCCGGCTGCCGTCCAGCCAGGCTGCCGTGCGGAGCACCCGCAGCACCAGGTAGAGGCCGAGCAGGACGAAGGGCAGCCCGCACAGGCCGATGAACGGGCTGGGACCGGACTGGTTCGGGTCAGCGGAGTCCCGTAGCCCGGGCGGCAGCAACCCCGGTGGCAGGTCGCGAGCCTCCTCATAGGAGGCCAACGCGTCGCCCGGGCCGCTCAGCCGGCGCAGCAACCCGTCGGCGAAGAGGGGCAACGCCACGAATGCCACGCCGACGGCCGCGAGGAGGACGCCCGCCACCACCGCCACGACGCGCTGGCCGGGCGACGCGCCGAGCGACAGGCGTAGCTCCTGATTGGTCACAGGGGGCAGCGTAAGACCCTCCCGGCACAACGAAGCGCCCCGGCTGGTGGGCCGGGGCGCTTCGTTCGAGGTGGTGGAGGTGCCGGGAATCGAACCCGGGTCCTTCGCCGGTTTGTCAGGGCTTCTCCGAGCGCAGCTCGCTGTGCCTCTACTCGGCCCCACCGCTCACGCGAGCAAGTTGGTGTGACGGGCCCAGTCGCTGATTGATCTCGCCGCACGGACCCCGCGACCGGGTCCGATTGGCCAGCCTCCTAGCTGATGCCGGCTACTGGGACGAAGGCGTTCCCAGGCCGACAGACTTAGCTACTCGCCTCAGGCGGCGAGAGCGAAGTCAGCGCGATTTTGCTTGGCGCTTATAAGTTTCCGACGACCGATTCTCGAGACGACGTCGGCTTCCTCGGCTCGCTTCCCCTGTCGCTGCGTACGAAGTCGAAACCAGTCACCCCCTCGACAGACCGCCGATGTGGCGGCACTGACAAGACTAACGCCTGGCGCAACAGCTTTCATCCCGAGCCCCGGGCCGGCACACCGACCCGGACAAACAGGATGAACTAGTCGTCCATCCCCTTGCCTCGTCGACCGGAAACCCGGGCGATCTCCCGGTCCGCGTCGCGCTTGGCGAGGTCCTGACGCTTGTCGTACGACTTCTTGCCCTTGGCCAGGGCGATCTCGACCTTGGCCCAGCCGTCCGAGAAGTAGACCTGCAACGGGACGATTGTGAAACCGCCCTCACGGGTCTTGCCGAGGAGCTTGTCGATCTCGACCCGGTTGAGCAGCAGCTTGCGGGTACGCCGGGGCTCGTGGTTGGTCCAGGTGCCCTGAGTGTACTCCGGGATGTGCATCGAGTGCAGGTACAACTCGCCGTCACGTTCCTGCGCGAACGCGTCGACAAGCGACGCCCGCCCGGCCCGCAGCGACTTGACCTCGGTGCCGGTCAGCGCCATGCCCGCCTCGTACGTGTCGAGGATGGCGTAGTCGTGGCGCGCCTTCTTGTTGGAGGCGACCACCTTGCGCCCCTTTTCCCGTGGCATCGGTGCCACCCCCTCTCCTTCGTCCGCGGCCGGGTTCACCCCGGCCGGACAACCGATCATGTTACCCGAATGACAAGGACCCTCCCGCGCCGTTTATTTCCGGCTGCGGGAGGGTCCCCGGGCGACGACGGGACGACCCGTACGGTGCCTAGACCCGCAGGTAGAAGCGCAGGGTGATCCAGGCGGTACCCGCGCTGACCAGACCACCGATGCCAGCCATCAACGGGAAGATGAACAGGATGTCGCCCCAGGTGATCGGCGAGAGAAGACCTTCCAGAGCGCTCAACGCCCCGTCGAAGAGCAGATACTTCGCCGCGACCAGGGCGGCCAGACCCAGCAGTGAACCGATCAGGCCGGCCACCACGGCCTCCAGCACGAACGGCGCCTGGATGAACCAGTTGGACGCGCCGACCAGCTTCATGACCGCGACCTCACGCCGCTTGCTGTACGCGGCCACCTGGATGGTGTTCGCGACCAGCAGCAGGGCGGCGATCGCCATCACGACGGCGGCGGCCAGGGCGATGTTCTGGATCGCGGTGAGGATGTTGAAGATCTTGTCGAGCAGTCGACTCTGGTCGACGATCTCCTCGACACCCTCGGTGTCCTTGTACTGGTCGTAGATGTCCTTGTACTGCTCCGGGTTGTTCAACGTGAGCCGGAACGACTCGGGCAGCTGGTCCGGCTTGACGGCGTTGACCAGGTCCGGCGCGTCCTGGTACATCGCCTTGAAGCGCTCGTACGCCTGGGCCTTGTCGACGTAGATGACTTCCTTGACCAGGGGGTCGCTCTTCAGCTTGCCGTCCAGGTCGGTGCGCTGCTGCTCGCTCACCTCCTGCTTCATGAAGATCGAGACCTGGATGTTCTTGTAGTAGAGGTCCTTCATGTCGTCGACCTGGCGGTACATGAGACCGCTGGCGCCGAGCATGGTCAGCGAAACCGCCATCGTGATGATCATCGCGATGGACATGGTCACGTTGCGCCACAGTCCGACCAGTACCTCGGACAGGACGTATTTCAACCGCATCGGGATTTCCTCCGGGTCTCCGGCATGAGGTGTTCGTCGTCAGGCTGCGCAGGGGTGGAGCGCCGGCTCACCCGTAGACGCCGCGGGCCTGGTCACGCACGATGCGACCGCTCTCAATCTCAACGACGCGGCGGCGCATCTGGTTCACGATGTTGGAGTCGTGGGTGACCATCACGACGGTCGTGCCGGTGCGATTGATCCGGTCCAGCAGACGCATGATCTCGATCGAGGTGTCCGGGTCCAGGTTTCCGGTGGGCTCGTCCGCCAGCAGGATCAGCGGACGGTTCACGAACGCCCGGGCGACGGCGACCCGCTGCTGCTCACCACCGGACAGCTCGTGCGGGTAGCGGTGCTCCTTGCCACCGAGCCCGACCAGCTCCAGCACCTCCGGCACGACCCGGCGGGCAACCGCCTTCGTCTTGCCGATCACCTCGAGGGCGAACGCCACGTTCTCGTAGGCGGTGCGGTTGGGCAGCAGCCGGAAGTCCTGGAACACACAGCCGATCGAACGCCGGAAGTGGGGTCGCTTCCAGGAGCGCATCGACGTGACGTCCTTGCCGTTGACGACGACGCGCCCCTTGTTGGGGGCCACCTCGTGCAGCAGCATTTTGATGATCGTGGACTTGCCGGAGCCGGATGGACCGATGAAGAAGACGAACTCGCCCTTCTCGATCGAGACGGACACGTTGTCGAGCGAAGGCCGGGACGCCTTCGGGTACGTCTTCGTCACTTGCTCAAGCTGAATCACGGGTGGTGAGTCTACGCGGTGTAACAACTGAGCCAAGCCCACGCCCCGCCGATCCGGCACGAGTCGTCGAATCAGGCTTCTACCTGGAGATCGACGAAGCGCTCCGCCCGCGCGTCGTCACGCACCGTCGCCGGCGATCTGCCGCTGCTTGCGCCAGCGGATGCCCGCCTCGATGAAACCGTCCAACTCGCCGTCGAAGACCGCGCTCGGATTGCCGGTCTCCTGCTCGGTTCGGAGATCCTTCACCATCTGATACGGGTGCAGGACGTAGGAGCGCATCTGGTCGCCCCACGAGCCGGCAGCGTTCTCCTTGAGACCCTCGAGCTTGGCCTGCTCCTCCTGGCGCTTGCGCTCCAGCAGCCGGGCCTGGAGCACCCGCAGCGCGGAGGCCTTGTTCTGCAACTGGGACTTCTCGTTCTGGCAGGTCACCACGATGCCGGTCGGGACGTGCGTCAGCCGCACCGCCGAGTCGGTGGTGTTGACGCTCTGCCCACCCGGGCCGGAGGAGCGGTAGACGTCGACCCGTACCTCGTTCTCCGGGATGTCGATGTGGTCGGTCTGCTCGGTGACCGGCAGGACCTCGACGCCCGCGAAGCTCGTCTGCCGACGACCCTGGTTGTCGAACGGGCTGATCCGGACCAGCCGGTGCGTGCCCGACTCGACGCTGAGCGTGCCGTACGCGTACGGCACCTTGACCGCGAAGGTGGCCGACTTCAGGCCCGCCTCCTCGGCGTACGAGGTCTCGTAGACCTCGGTCGGGTAGCCGTGCCGCTCCGCCCAGCGCAGGTACATCCGCAGCAGCATCTCGGCGAAGTCCGCGGCGTCCACGCCACCGGCGCCGGCCCGGATGGCGACCAGCGCCTCCCGGGAGTCGTACTCGCCGGAGAGCAGGGTGCGGACCTCCATCTCCTGGATGGCCTTGGTCAGCCCGGTGATCTCCGACTCGACCTCGGTCAACACACCCGGGTCGGCCTCGGCCTCGGCCAGCTCCAGCAGCACCTGGGCGTCGTCGAGGCCGGAACGCAGGCTGCCCAGCTTGCTGATCTCGCCGTTGACGTACGACAGTTGCGAGGTCACCTGCTGGGCCTTGGCCTGGTCGTCCCACAGGTCGGGGGCGGAGGCCTCCTGCTCAAGGCGGGCCTTGTCCTCGTGGAGACGGTCGAGGTTGAGGACGGCCTCGATGTTTCGCAGGGTCGCGTCGAGTTCCTTGAGCTGTTCGGCGTAATCGGCAGCGGTCACGACAGACAAGCGTACTGTGCCGCAGCCTGCTCAGCTCGGTCCGTGTCCGTGGACCCGCTGATCGTCACCCGACGGGGGCGGACTTCAACCACGACAGGGCCGCCCGGTGGTAGGCGACGGCGAACTCCAGCGCGCTGGCGTCGTACGTCTCGCCGTCCCGTTTGGCGTTCTTCACCTGCTCCCGGACCTGGGCGAGGGCCTCGGTGTGGTATTCGTTGGCCGAGACGTACAGGCCCTTCAGCTGGCTGGCGGAGTGCAGGTTGCCGAAGGCCATCCGGAGCGCTATCGGGTTGCGGATGGTGTCCCGCCCCGGGTTCTCCGCGAGCCAGCGGGAAAACGTCCGTTTTCCGCTGGCGGTGAGCGAGTACGGCTGACTCATTCGCGGACCCGGCTTGCCGAGCCGCACAAAACCCCGCTCAGCCAGCACCGGCAACTCGCGGTACACCTGACTGCGGGTCATCGACCAGTACGGCGCCAGACGGCGCTCAGCGGCGGCCATCAACTGACCGCCTGTCATCGGGCCCTCGTGGAGGAGGCCGAGCAGGGCCGCCGCCGTAGGGTTGACTCCGGAATCCGCCATGCCCACTACGCTGCCACTTTGCGCACCCGGCGTCCAGGATTTGCCGGTTTGCCACCCAACAGGACTTCCTAAGTGCACTGTCGGCGGCAGACTGTCCGTTGAGGACTATCGATGGATTGGGTCATTCCGGGCGCCCGCCGGCGGCGCCACGCGCGCCGCCGGCGGGTCGTCGCCGGTCAGCCCATGTGGGGGTACGTGTGGTCGGTCGGCGGCACGAAGGTCTCCTTGATCGTCCGCGGGGAGACCCAGCGGACCAGGTTGAGCCAGGAGCCGGCCTTGTCGTTGGTGCCGCTGGCGCGGGCGCCACCGAAGGGCTGCTGCCCGACCACCGCGCCGGTCGGCTTGTCGTTGATGTAGAAGTTGCCGGCCGCGTACCGCATGCGCTCGCCGACCGACTCGACGACCCGGCGGTCGGTGGCGAACACCGAGCCGGTCAGCGCGTACGGGGCGATCGACTCCGCCTGCGCGACCACCTCGTCGAAACGGGCGTCGTCGAACACGTGCACGCCAAGGATCGGCCCGAAGTACTCGGTGGTGAAGGTTTCGTGGGCGGCGTCGCCGCACTCGAAGAGCGTCGGTCGCACGAAGTAGCCGACCGAGTCGTCGGCGGTGCCACCGGCCAACACCCGGCAACTGTCGTCACCGGCGATCAGCTCGAGTGCGGCGGTGTGCCGGGCGAACGCCTTGTCGTCGATCACGGCGCCACCGAAGTTACTGAAGTCGGTCACGTCACCGTAGGTCAGCGAGTCCGCGGTGGCGGCCAGCCGGTCACGCAGCCCACCCTCCCAGATCGAGCGCGGCACGTACGCCCGCGAGGCCGCCGAGCACTTCTGGCCCTGGTACTCGTACGCGCCACGGATCAGCGCGGTGTGCAGAGCGTCCACGTCGGCGCTGGTGTGCGCGACGACGAAGTCCTTGCCGCCGGTCTCGCCGACCAGGCGCGGGTAGCCCCGGTAACTGGCGATGTTGTCGCCCACGGTCCGCCACAACTGCTGGAAGACCTTTGTCGAACCGGTGAAGTGGATGCCGGCCAGATCCGGGTCGGCGAGCACCACGTCGGAGACCTCCTCGCCCCGGCCGGTGACCATGTTGATCACGCCGGGCGGCAGGCCGGCGGCCTCGAACAGCCGCATGGTGAAGTGCGCGGCGAACTGCTGGGTCGGGCCCGGCTTCCAGACCACCGTGTTGCCCAGCAGGGCCGGCGCCGACGGCAGGTTGCCGGCGATGGCGGTGAAGTTGAACGGGGTGACCGCGTAGACGAAGCCCTCCAGCGGGCGGTGGTCGAAGCGGTTCCACACGCCGGGCGAGGACGCCGGCTGCTCCTCGAGCAGGCGGCGCGCGAAGTGCACGTTGAACCGAAGGAAGTCGATGAACTCGCACGCCGCGTCGATCTCCGCCTGGATCGCGGTCTTCGACTGGCCGAGCATGGTGGCGGCGTTGAGGGTGTCGCGCCAGGGACCGGCGAGCAGCTCTGCGGCACGCAGGAAGATCGCGGCACGCTCCTCGAAGGGCAGGGCCCGCCACATCGGCGCGGCGTCCTTGGCCGCCCTGGTGGCGGCGCGCGCGTCGTCGTGGGTGGCGTGCGCGGTCACACCCAGCACGTGGGCGTGCTTGTGCGGCTGCACCACGTTGATCGGCTCACCGCCGGCCATCCGCTGCTCACCACCGATGGTCATCGGCAGGTCGATGCGCTCGGCGGCGAGCTCGGTCAGCCGCCGCTGGAGCCGGTCCCGGTCGGGGCTGCCCGGCTCGTAGTTGCGAACCGGCTCGTTGCGCGGCTCGGGAACGGAGAACACGGCATCCATCAAGGCTCCTGGCGATCTCGACAGCAGTGGCGAAACCGGACCCGCGGGCACCGACCGGATGGCCGGACACCGGACGCCGCACGGGAGGCCGAGCAGCGGCGGGACCTCCCGTGATTCTCCCACGACGGGCCGCGCGACCCACCTCGGCCACCGCCCTGCACCAAGGACCGCCCCACCCCTCCTCCCCTTACCGACCGGTCTCGATCCGTCCCACCGTCCCGGGGCGACAGGCAGCCCAGCGGGCCCGCGTACCCTGAATGGTCGGTGACCTGCCGCCGCGAAGGGGAGACGATGACCAAGCAGCCCGGCCGCGTCCCGGCGGCCAAGCAGCCCGGCCGCGTCCCGGCCGCCGAGTCGGACGAGCCGGCGGTCGACGCGGCCAGTGCCGGCAGTCGGCCGCTGCCCGCGCCCGGCGCCGCGGTGCTCGCGCTGCTGGCGCTCGGGTGGCTGGCCGCCATGCTCTGGTCCACCCGGGAGGCCATCACCTCGGCGGCGGCCGGAGTCACCGCGATCAGCCTCTCCGCGTTCGCCCTGCCCGGCGTCATCTCGGCCGCGCTGGTGGCCGGGGCGGCCGTCGCGCTGGCCGGCGGCAACCTGCTGACCCGCCGGTACGGCGACTGGGCCACCCTGCGCTTCGCCGGGGCGATCGGCGGCGGAATGCTGGTCGGGCTCGCCGCCGCGTTGGCCATCAACCTCACCTACTTCGACACGTCCACCACCAACGTGATCGCCGGCACCACGGCGGCTGCGGCGATCATCGGAGGCGCGCTGGCAGGTGCGCGGACCGCCCCCGCGATCGGTGCTGTGGTCACCGCCGCGCTGGGCACGCTGATCTTCGTGGTCGCGTTCAGCCGCGCCCGGGACCCGCTGTTCGATCTCTTCGGCGCCGGCGACAGCCAACAATCGCTGATCAACGCCGCCAAGTGGGTGTCCCGCACCGAATCGCTCGTCGCCGGGCTGCTCGCCGGGCTACTGGCCTTCGGCTACCTGACCTGGGCACGTCGTCGAGCCGTCCGCCGCGATCCCGAGGCCCCGGCGCTGCGCTGGCCGGCCTACCTGCTCGCCGGCGCCGGCCCGGGCCTCCTCCTGCTGCTCGCCGAGGTGATCATCCGGATCGGCGGCCGATCGTTGCTCGACCTCGCCAGCGCGCTCAGCGAGGCGGACGCCGTGGCGCAGACCTCGCTCGGCACCTCCCGGGTGGACAACGGCATCTGGGTGCTCTTCGTGGGGGCACTGACCGCGCTCATCGCGTTCGGCCGCACGCTCAGCCCAGCCCACGCCGACGACGACGACGAACCAGCCGACAGCCCGAGGCCCGTCGCGGACCAGGTCGACCCGGCGGACGACAAGCCGGGCTACGCCAAGGCGTTCGACGCCGACCCGGCCGAGACGTTCGACGCAGCTGAGACCGCCGACGCGGACCCGGCGAAGGCGGACCCGGCCCGCTGACGCTGGACCGTGCTCGGTGTGCGGCTCAGTCGGTCGCGCGTAGGAGCTGGTCCAGCTCCGTCACGTCGTACCACTCCAGCTCGTGGTCCTCGGCGCCGTCGACGGTGAACTGGGCGTCCGGGTCACCAGCCGCCGCCTCGGCCACCACGTCGGCCGCCGCGCCGACCCCCTCGGCCGCGTCCGCGCTGTCCACGTGAATGGCCGCGACGGCGCCCACCGGCACGGCGTCGGCCAACGTCACAGTGCTGGAGCCCAGCTCACCGTCGCCGCGCCCGATCGCTCCCAACGGCAGGTCGACCGAGACGACGACACGACGGCGAGGAGCGGTCGGGTCGGCCCGGAGCAGGTGCAGGGCGTCCTGGGCAGCCCGGGTGAAGGCGACGTACTCCAACTCCTCCTCGTCACCCTCGGCGTACCACTCGCGCAGCGCCGGGGTCACGGCGTGCGCCTGGTCGGCGGCCAGCCCCTCCTCACGCAGCCGGGCCAGCATCGGTACGGTCGCCGGCACGTACACCCGGACAAGCTCGTCGGTCACCGGTCGTCTCCCCGCGTCGTCCTCCACCGGCGGCCGCCGGCACGGGCGCAGATCATGCCGCACGCCGTGACCGTCATACACCCCACCTCCGGCTGGAGGAAGCTCCCAGCCGGTGTGTCCCGTACGGTCGGCCTGTCACCGAGGCGGTCCGGTGCTGGGCGGCTGGAGCTGTCGGTGGCAAACTAAGCCAAACGACATCAACACCGGGAGTTTCCTGTGGAGCCGAGGTTCCTGCTGCTCTCCGACGTGGCCACCGAGCTCAACGTGTCGGACTCGCAGGTCTACCACATGGTGCGCAGCGGCGAACTGCCGGCGATCAAGATCGGCGGACGCGGCCAGTGGCGCGTCGAGCGCGCCCGCCTGGAAGAGTACATAGCGCGTAAATACGACGAGACTGCAGACTGGGTGCAGAGCAACCCGCTCGTCGACCGCGACCCCGACTAGCAAGCCCACCTGCGCGGCCTACCCCCCGAGTGGATCATGAGCTTTGTCGGCCGAGGCCGCCACGAAGCCATTGACCGAGGCCGTTTCGTCGCCCAGAATCTAGTTTGTCGGAGGCAAACGAAGGCAAACGCAAGATCAAGGAGGCTGCGATGAGCGCAGCGCGACCCGGTCCTTCCCGACCACCCGTGCGGCTGCGCCCCGTCCCACCCTTCGACCCGCCGTACGTTGACGAGACCGACGGGTCGTACTGGCCGGCACCGACCGAAGGTCAACTCGCCCTCGACCTGTTCGCCTCCACCCGACCCAGCCCGGTCCGGCCGTCGGAGCGGCGGGCAGCCCTGCGCCCTGTGCCCACCCGGTCCACCACCACCCGCCCGGTCGCCTCGTTACCGTCGGCGACCGCTCCGGAAACCACCCGAGCCGCGCACCGATTCGTCGGCACCTGCCTGGAGGTGGTCAACGGCTACCGTTCGCCAACCCAGGTGCGAGCGCTGCTCGACCCGGCCCGGGCGGGCGACCTGCTGACCGAACTCGCCCGCGCATCCGGCCGGGCCGGCACATCCCGCCGCCGCAACGGCCGGCCACTGGTCCGGCTGCTACGCCTGCGCGTCTGCGAGCCTCGGGAGACCGCGGTCGAGGCGGCAGCCGTCCTCACCGGCGCGGGTGGTCGAAGCTGGGCGATGGCACTGCGCCTCGAGCATCGCCGGGGCCGCTGGCTATGCACTGACCTCCACGTGCTCTGACCACACCTGCCCCGGTCGTCGGCGGGGCTCAACGACAGCGACGGGCCCCGGCCTGGGTAGGCCGGGACCCGTCGGTCAGACGCTGTCGGTGCAGCTGCTGTTTGTCAGTTGCCGCCGTTGGGGGCGCCGTGGCAGCGCTTGTACTTGCGGCCCGAGCCACACGGGCACGGCGCGTTGCGGGACGGGCCGTTGCTCGCCTCCGCCTGGTTCGGGGCTGGCCGACGGGCGGCGGCCGACGGAACAGCCGGGCCGCGCAGCCCGGATGCCGGCCGCTGCGGAGCGGACGGCGCGCTCTGCCCCGGCGCCGCGGGGGCACCCGGGGCAGGTCGACCCACACCGAGCGCCGGAGCCTGCTGCTCGGCCTGCTCCACGGCGACCGCGCCGGGGCTGGCCTCACCGTCGATGGTGGGCGCGGAGTATTGCAGGCCCTGCCGCCGCGGTGCCTGGTTGAGGCCCTTGGCCCGGATCTCCACCGGCTTGTCGAGCAGGGTGACCTCGTCGGCCCCCGCCTCCGGCTCCGGTTCGGTCACCTGGACGTCGACGTTGTAGAGGAAACCGACGGTCTCCTCCTTGATGCCCTCCATCATGGTGGCGAACATGTCGAAGCCCTCGCGCTGGTATTCCACCACCGGGTCGCGCTGGGCGTACGCCCGGAGGTTGATGCCCTCCTGGAGGTAGTCCATCTCGTAGAGGTGCTCGCGCCACTTGCGGTCGATGACCTGGAGCAGCACCATGCGCTCGAGTTGGCGCACGCCCTCGGTGCCGAGCTGCTCCTCACGCCTGTCGTACGCGGCGTTGGCGTCGTCCTTGAGGCGGGCGACCAGGAAGTCGGCGTCCATGCCGGCCCGGGAGCCGCCGGCCTCCTCCTCCAACTCCTCGATCGTCACAGCGACCGGGTAGAGCTGCTTGAGGCTGGACCACAGCTGCTCAAGGTCCCAGTCTTCGCCGTAGCCGTCGGAGGTGGCACCCCGCACGTACGCCTCGACGGTGTCGTCGATCATGTTGCGGACCTGGTCGGAGAGGTCCTCACCGTTGAGCACCCGGAGCCGCTCAGCGTAGACGACCTGGCGCTGCTTGTTGAGCACCTCGTCGTACTTGAGGACGTTCTTGCGGATCTCGGCGTTCTGGCCCTCGATCTGGGCCTGGGCGCTCTTGATCTGCCGGGTGACCATCTTCGACTCGATGGGCACGTCCTCCGGGATGTTGAAGCGCTCCATCACCGCCTCGACGGCCCCGGCCCGGAAACGCCGCATCAGCTCGTCCTGCAGGGACAGGTAGAAACGGGACTCGCCCGGGTCACCCTGCCGGCCGGCGCGACCGCGCAGCTGGTTGTCGATCCGCCGGGACTCGTGCCGCTCGGTGCCCAGCACGTAGAGGCCACCGGCAGCGGAGACCTCGTCCGCCTCGGCGTCGCAGGCCTGCTTCCAGGTGGGAAGGACGTCCTCCATCGCCTTGGCGTACTCTTCCTCGTTCTCCAGCGGGTCGAGGCCGCGCTGGCGCAGCTCGTTCGCGGCGAGGAACTCGGCGTTGCCGCCGAGCAGGATGTCGGTGCCGCGGCCGGCCATGTTGGTCGCCACGGTGACCGCGCCCTTACGCCCTGCCTGGGCGACGATCTCGGCCTCCCGTGCGTGGAACTTGGCGTTCAGCACGTTGTGCGGGATGCCGCGGCGGCGCAGCAACTGGGAGAGGATCTCGGAGTTTTCCACCGAGACCGTGCCCACCAGCACCGGCTGGCCCAGCTGGTGCCGCTCGGCGATGTCCTCGATGACGGCGTTGAACTTGGCCTTTTCCGTCTTGTAGATGACGTCGGGCCGGTCCTCGCGAACCATCGGGCGGTGGGTCGGGATCGTCACGACGCCGACCTTGTAGACCTTGTTGAACTCGCTCGCCTCGGTCTGCGCCGTACCGGTCATCCCGGACAGCTTCTCGTAGAGGCGGAAGTAGTTCTGGAGGGTGATGGTGGCCAGGGTCTGGTTCTCCTGCTTGATCTCCACCCCCTCCTTGGCCTCGATCGCCTGGTGCATGCCCTCGTTGTAGCGACGGCCGTGCAGGATGCGACCGGTGAACTCGTCGACGATCAGGACCTCACCGTCGCTGACGATGTAGTCCTTGTCGCGCTTGTAGAGCTCCTTGGCCTTGATGGCGTTGTTGAGGTAGCCGACCAGCGGAGTGTTGACCGACTCGTAGAGGTTGTCGATGCCGAGCCGGTCCTCGACCTTGGCGACACCCCGCTCGGTCACCGCGATGGTGCGCTTGGAGTGGTCGACCTCGTAGTCGCCCTCGCCGTCGGTGCCGGCCTGGAGCCGGGCCACCACGCCGGCGAACTCGCCGTACCAGCGGGCGGAGTGCTCGGCCGGGCCGGAGATGATCAGCGGGGTGCGGGCCTCGTCGATCAGGATGGAGTCGACCTCGTCGACCACCGCGAAGTTGTGCCCGCGCTGGACCAGCTCGTCCTTCGACCAGGCCATGTTGTCGCGCAGGTAGTCGAAGCCGAACTCGTTGTTGGTGCCGTAGGTGATGTCGCACTCGTAGGCGGCCTTGTGCTCGGTGGCCGGCCGGTTGGGCAGCACCACGCCGACGGTCAGCCCGAGGAACTCGTGCACTCGACCCATCCACGCCGCGTCACGCTGGGCGAGGTAGTCGTTGACCGTGATCACGTGGACGCCCTTGCCGGAGAGCGCGTTGAGGTAGACGGCCATGACCGAGGTCAGCGTCTTACCCTCACCGGTCTTCATCTCGGCGATGTTGCCGAAGTGCAGCGCCGCGCCGCCCATCACCTGGACGTCGTACGGGCGCTGGCCGAGCACCCTGGCGGCCGCCTCGCGGGCCACCGCGAACGCCTCCGGCAGCAGGTCATCGAGGCTTTCGCCCTCGTCGAGCCGCTCCCGGAACTGTTCGGTCATGCCGGCCAGTTCCTCGTCGGTGAGGTTGACGTAGTCGTCCTCGATCGAGCTGACGGCATTGGCGATGGCCTTGAGCCGCCGCACCATGCGGCCCTCGCCCGCGTTAAGGACCTTTTCCAGAATCGACACGGATCAACGCTCCCCTAGACAGTCTCGAACCATCGTAGGCGCTCCATCGGCGCGATGGTCACTGGTGGCAGTGCTCGACCCCGCCGAACCCGACATAACTCGCGTCCTGCGCTCGCCCCAAACGTTATCCGGTTACGCCGTCGGCGAACGCTGCGGCAGGATGCACGAGTGGAGCCCGTGGAGATCATCGAGGACGGCGTGCTGCTGCGGCCCTGGCGAGAGTCGGATGCCGTGGCCGTGCACCGAGCCTGCCAGGACCCGGACATTCAGCGCTGGACCACCGTACCGCGCCCGTACCGGCCGGAACACGCGCACGGATTTGTCACCGAGATGAGCAGGAAGTCGTGGGCCCAGGGCACCGGGGCACCGTTCGCTGTGTGTGACCCGGGCACCGGCGAGCTGCTTGGCGCAAACGGCCTGATCTCCATCGGCAACGACCGCACCGGCGAGATCGGCTACTGGACGGCGCCCTGGGCGCGTGGTCGGGGAGTGATGGTCCGTGCCACCCGGGCGGTCGCCCGCTGGTCCTTCGACACCCTCGGGCTGCGCCGGCTCATCTGGCAGGCCGAGGTGGGCAACCACGCCTCCCGGCTGGTGGCCCTCCGGGCCGGTTTCCGGATCGACGGCCGGCTGCGGCTGCCCAAGCCGGCGCCGCACTGCGGCACGGACGGCTGGATCGGCTCGCTGCTGCCCGGCGAGGTGCCCGCCGCCGGGTCGACCGGTCCGGCCGGTCCGGGCACCCTCGCCGCCCGGCGGGCCGCCGTCTTCGGCCGCCCGCAGCCCGTTCTGTTCGCCACGACCGGGGCCGCCGAGCTGCGTCTGCGGCCCATGGAGGAGCAGGACCTGGACGCCGTGGTGCAGACCTGCCAGGACCCGGAGTCGATCCGCTGGACGACGGTGCCGGACCCGTACGATCGCGCCGACGCGCAGGATTACCAGGCCCACAACCGGGACGCCTGGGCTCGGGGGGACGCCGCCGGCTTCGTGATCGCCGATTCCGACGACCGGTACGTGGGCTCGCTCGACCTGCGACTCTCCCCCACGGACCCGCTGGTGGCCGACGTCGGCTTCATGACCGCACCGGCGGCCCGGGGCCGGGGCTATCTGTCCGCCGCGTTGGTCGCGCTCAGCGCCTGGGGCTTCAGCACGTTGGGCCTGGCTCGGATCGAGTGGAAGGCGAATGTGGGCAACACCGCCTCCCGTCGGGCGGCGGAGAAGGCGGGCTTCCGGTTCGAGGGGACCGCTCGGGGCGGTGTGCAGCACCGGGGCGAACGGGTGGACGTGTGGGTCGGTGCGCTTCTCGCCAAGGATCTGGGATGACTCCGCTGCCGGTGATCGAGGCGTACGGGGTGCGGCTGCGCCCGTTTCGCGCGGAGGACAGCGCCGACGTGGTGGACGGCTGCGCGGATCCGCTGACTCAACGGTTCGTGTCGAACCTGCCGATGCCGTACACCGAGACCGATGCCCGGTGGTGGATCGGCGTCGGCGCCCCGGCGGCCTGGACCGGCGGCGGCGCGGCGTACGCCGTCGCGGACCCCGCCACCGATCGGCTGCTCGGCGCGGTGGGACTGAACAACCCGGTGCCCGCCCGAGGTCAGCTGGAGATCGGCTACTGGATGCGGCCGGCGGCGCGCGGACGCGGACTGGCCACGGCGGCGACTCGCGCGCTGAGCGAGCACGCGTTCGCCACCGGGACGGCCCGACTGGAGCTGCTCGCCGAACCGGACAACGGCCCGAGCCAGCGGGTCGCGCTGGCCGCCGGCTTCCGCTACGAGGGTCTGCGCCGGTCGGCAGGTGCGTCCCGCGACGCGGGCCGGCACGATCTGCTGGCCTGGGTACGCGTCGACGGTGATCCGCCCGGCCCGGCCACCCGGCTGCTGCCCGACCTGCCCGCAGGGGTGCTCACCGATCAGGTGGTGGCGCTGCGCCCGCTCGCGCCGGACGACGCGGCGCTGATGTACCGGCTGCACAGCCGACCCGAGGTGGTGGCGAACCAGGCACCGCCGGTGCCGCCGACGCGCGAGGCGATGGAGCGGCGTTGTCGACTGGCGCAGAGCGGATGGCTGACCGGCGAGATCGCCAGGCTGCTGATCACGGATGTGGCCAGCGGGGAGCCGGTGGGCAGTTGCGGCTTGTCGTACACCGATGTGGCCGCTGGCGAGGCGTCGGTCGGCTACGCGTTGCTGCCCGACTGGCGCGGCCGGGGGTACGCGACGCGGGCGGTCCGGTTGCTCGCGGCCTGGGCGTTCGGCCCGGCCGGTATCGCCCGACTGTCGGCCGGGACGGTGCCGGACAACACCGCGTCGCACCGGGTGCTGGAGCGGGTCGGTTTTCGGCGCGAGTCCGTTCAGCGCGGCCGGCTGCCCGGGCTGGCCGGCGCCCGCCTGGACGATCTGACCTTCGCGCTGCTCCCCGCCGACCTCCGCTGACAGATCATGGGGTTGTGGTGGGCATTCCCCACCACAACCCCCATGATCGACGTGGGTCGGCTACCTGTCAGTGGCGAGGGAGATGATGCCGTAGTCGTACGCGTGGCGCCGGTAGACGACGCTGGGGCGGCCGGACTCCTTGTCCTGGAAAAGGTAGAAGTCGTGGCCGACAAGTTCCATCTCGAACAGCGCGTCGTCGATGGTCATCGGCTCCGCCGGGTGCACCTTTTCCCGGGCGATGTGCCACGGCTGGTCGTCGTGATCCTCTTCGACCCGCTCCGCGACGGCGGTGCCGGCGCGGGCGCCGTCGCTCGGTGCGCTCAGCGCGCTGGGCACCAGGTCCGCGACCGGCAGG
This sequence comes from Micromonospora sp. D93, assembly GCF_018070365.1. Classification (NCBI taxonomy): domain Bacteria; kingdom Bacillati; phylum Actinomycetota; class Actinomycetes; order Micromonosporales; family Micromonosporaceae; genus Micromonospora; species Micromonospora sp. D93. The sequence continues at coordinate 42,122 of NZ_JAGPXW010000007.1, forward strand.
CCCGCGGTGGCCTCGGCGACGGAGATCGGCGCGTGCCGACCCCGGTGTACGCGGCGGCGGTCGGCCGCGCGGCGCAGCCGGGTGTCGAGCTTCGCGATGGCCGCGTCGAGCGCGCTGTAGAAGTCGTTCGTGCATGCCTCGGCCCGCATCACCGGGCCCCGGGAAACGCAGGTGATCTCCACCCGCTGGCAGTGGTCGGCTTGGCGCGGATTGCGCTCGTGAAACAGCTCGACATCGACGCGAATAAGTTTGTGGTCGTAGCGTTCGATCTTCGCGAGTTTCTCGGCTACGTGTACCCGGTAATGGTCCGGCACTTCGACGTTTCGGCCCTTGACCACGATGTCCACGTGACCTCCCTTGTTCGGACGGTCTTCGATCCGGTTACCCGGCCGCGCGCCGTGGGGAGACCCGCTGGCGTCGACCGGTTGGTACGGCTACGCCTCCTCTCACCGCCAGGGGCGGTTGGAACGACCTCCTACCCCCGACAGCGAAACGCTAACTCCTGTTTGCCCGGCAGTCACCCCATGTTGCCGAGACGGCCCAGGATTTTTCGCAGCTCATACACCAACGGGTGAAACGGAAACACGATGGGTTACGACTGGTGTCTTTTCTCGGTCGCCGCGAGCACCGCCGCGACGCTCGGCGCCCATCCCGTCGCGGTCAGCACCCTGCTCGCGGCGGCGAGGGTCACGCCGGTGGTGACGATGTCGTCGAGCAGCACCACGACCGGCGCCGCGCCCGCGGCACCGGCCCGGACCGGTCCGGTCGAGCGGGGCTGGAAGGCCGCCTCGGCCGCCGTCGCCCGCCCGGCGCTGTCCAGGGTGACCGAGTCGGGCCGGGGCAGCGCCCGCAGCGGACGGTGCACCCGCACCGCCCAACCGCCCCGGTTGAGCCGGGCCGCGCAGTGCCGGGCCAGCCGGTCGAGGTGGTCCCCGTAGCGGGACCGGGCCGCCGCCGCGGTGTCCGGGACCGGAACCAACGCCAACGGACGAGCCCCGCCGACGGCCGCCGCGACGACCTCGGCGAGCAGGGCACCGAGCGGGCGGGCCAACCCGTGTCGGCCGTGTTCCTTGTACGCCAGCAGAGCCTCACGCAGCGGACCCGCGTACGGGCCGAGCGCGACGCAGGACGGCAGGCCCGGCGGGGCGGGGGTGGGACGGACCGCCCGTGGCCGCAGTTCGCCAAGCGCCGCGACGCAGGCGGGGCAGACCCCGTGCCGCAGGCCGGGTCGGCGCTCCCGACAACCGGCGCAGTCGGCGGGCAGCACCAGGTCGGCGAGGTCAGCCCACAGCCCGCTCACCGTGTCAGTAGAGGAAGAACGGCGCCGTCGGGTTACTCGGCCGCACGCCGGCCGGCACCGGGGCGATGTCGCGTACCCGGCCGGGCTCGATCCGTTCGAACGGGCTGCTGCGGTAGGCAACCCCGTTCGCCTCGTACATGTAGGCCCCGCTGGGCACCCGCACGCTGCGGTTGGCCGGGTACGCGGTCAGGTGGTTGACCTTGGCGCCGAGGTCGGTCCGCAGCGGCGTCTCCAGGGCTCCGTCGACACTGATCTCGTAGATCGCCGGCTGGCCTACCGACCCCGCCACCACCAGTTGGTCCTCCGCGCCCCAGTCGACCGCCGTGGGGTTGGTCAACGAGGTGACCAACTCCCGGGGCGGGCCGACGGAGACCCCGGCGCCGTCGAGGTTGACGGCGGCGACGTAGAGACGGCCGCCGGCGATCAGCGCGACCCGCTGGCCGTCCAACGCGGCGGCCACCGCGGTGACCCCGGCGGAGGGCAGGTTGAGCGGGACCGGAAACATCTGGGCCGTCTCGTCGAACCGGTAGAGCTGCCCGTCGGCCACCACCAGGCCACGCCCGGGGCGGGAGTCGACAGCACGTAGCCAGACCGGCCGGCTGATCGAGGAGTACTCGGCGCCGCTGCGGTTGAACACGGAGACCGGATCGGCCCCCGTGCCCACGGCGAGTCGGTACCGGGTCTTGCTGCTGCCGGTGACCACCATCGCGGCGAAGATCCGCCGGTCCTTGGCCAGTCCGAGGCTGGCCGAGACGACGTTGTGGTTGGCTTCGGGCACCAACGGCACCGGGCCGCTGGGCTCGCCTTCGAAGTCGAGTGGGTGGATCACACCGTCGTACACGCCGTACCGCTGTGGACTGGCGGTATGCGGGTAGAGCGCCTGGGAGTCTCGTCGCTCGCCCAGGTCCACCACGGGTTGCGCGTTGTTGCGGATCTTCAACTCCAGCTGGCCGGGCAGGTCCCCCAACGACCAGGCGATCTGCGTGATCAACTGGTCGATCCCGTTCTGGTCGTCACCGGACATGTCCAGGTTGACCTCCCACCGACCGTTACCGCCGGTGGCGTTGTTGATCAGCTCGGTGCGGTCCGGCAGCCCGACGACTGCCGGGCGCAGCCAGTCGGAGGGGCCACCGACCAGCCACTTCACCACCTCGTTGACCCGCCGCTCGGCCGGCACCGCCTGCGGCCGGTAGCGCTGGTCGGGCACCAGGCGGGTGCGGTCCGAACTCCAGAAGTAGATCGTCTCGTCCTGGTAGTACTGGCGAAGGGCGGTGTCGCTGAGCAGCAGCACGTTGGGCGGGTTGATGACGTAGAGGCCGGCCCGATCATCGTTGATGCCGCCGTTGAACGACGCGCTGCGCAGGCCGAACTCGTACTCCGTCTCGGTCGCCACCGGTGGGGCCAGGGTGCCGTCGGCCCGCAGCACCCCGATCTGCTGCACGGCGATCTTCACGGTCGTGGTCGAGTCGCTGTTGAGGGTGTAGACCGCCTCGCGCAGCCGGACCACGTTCAGCGCGACCTCGCTGCCCTTCTTGTCCTGTAGCCGGATCTTGTCCTCCGGGGCGACGAACGCCTTGACCCGCTCGTACGCCCGATCCGGCTCGCCGGCGGCGGCGGACAGGAAGTTGCGGACGAACGCCTCGTTGACGCTGCCGCTGGCCGTCCGCGTCGGCGGCTCACTGCCCCGGCTGATCACACCGGCCTCGGTCGCGGCACCGCCCTTGCCGTCCACCCGCACGTCGGACGCGGCCGGAATGCCACAGCCGGCGCCCAGCAGCACCAGCGCACCAAAAGCCCCGAGGAGAAGATTCGGCCGTCTCACGAGCGCACCTCCGTCCGCTGCCCGTCCCCGACCGGAGCCGGGCCGATCGCCAGTGCCCCGCCGGTGCCGGGGCCGATGGCCAGTGGCCCACCGTCGCGGGGGCCCCCGAACGGCAGCGCGGCGTCGGCCGGCACCAGCCGCAGCGGTGACGTGGTCAGCCGGTCACCCGCACGGGCCGGCAGGGTGAGCCGGAACTGAGCGCCCTGCCCGGGAGCGCCCCACGCCTCCAGCCAACCGCCGTGCAGCCGCGCGTCCTCCAGGCTGATCGACAGGCCCAGCCCGGTGCCTCCGGTCTGTCGAGCCCGGGACGGGTCCGCCCGCCAGAATCGGTTGAACACCAACTTCTCCTCGCCCACCTTCAGCCCCACCCCCCGGTCGCGGACGGTGATCGCCACGGCGGTCTCGTCGATGCCGAGGGTGATCAGCACCGGGCGGGCCTCGCCGTGCTCGACGGCGTTGCCGACCAGGTTGCGCAACACCCGCTCGACCCGGCGCGGGTCGACCTCGGCGATCACCGGCGTGCCCGGCAGGTCGAGTTCGATGGGTACGCCCACCCGCTCGGCCAGGCCGGCCAGCCGCTCGACCACCCGGTGCACCACGGGCACCAGGTCGGTCGGCTCGGAATCCAGCATGGCGAAGCCCGCGTCGAACCGACTGATCTCCAGCAGGTCGGTGAGCAACTCCTCGAATCGGTCCAGCTCGGCCTGGAGCAGTTCGGCGCTGCGGGCGACGGCAGGGTCGAACTCGTCGCGCTCGGCGAAGATCAGGTCAGCGGCCATCCGGACCGTGGTCAGCGGGGTACGCAACTCGTGGGAGACGTCCGAGGTGAAACGGCGCTGCAACCGGGACATCTCTTCCAGGCGCAGGATCTGCCGTTGCAGGTTGGTGGCCATCTGGTTGAACGACGCGGCCAGCAGGGCCAGGTCGTCCTCGCCGTTGACCACCATCCGCTGGTCGAGCAGGCCCGCGGAGAGCCGCTGGGCGGTCCGTGCGGCGACCCGGACCGGGTTGACCACCAGCCGGGTGACAAGCGCAGCGAGCAGCCCGAGCAGGATCACCAGCGCCACCCCGGTGGCCACCACTGTGGCTCGGGCGTCGGCGGCGGTGACGTCCTGCCGGCCCAGCGGCACCAGATAGTAGAGCTCGATCTGGCCGAAGCTGGTGGGCACCGGCGAGCCGTAGACCAGGTATTTGGTGGTCTCGCCGGTGAGTCGCCCGGTGCGGATCTGGCTGGCCACCTTGCCGTCGGCGATCGCGGCCCGCAGCTCGGGGCTGATCAGCGGCTGCACGTTCGCCGACGGGGAGGTGCGCGTCTGGATGTCGGTGGGATAGTCGTCGGCGGTGATCGCCACCACCACCCCGCTGGTCTGCTGGGGGTCGCCGCCGGCCAGGTAGTTGACAGTGCCGTCGATGGTCTCCTGGAGCTGTGCCTCCTGCGGCTGCCCGTAGAAGGAGACCTGCTTGGCCGCGTAGCTGGCACCAGTTGTCACCCGCTGCCGGACGTCGCTGCGAGCGCTGTCGAGCAGGATGGTGGTGATCTTGTCAGCGATCAGGAACGCGAACCCGCCGACCAGCAGGCTGGACGCGACGAGCGTGATGGTCACGACCCGGACCTGGAGCGAGCGGCGCCAGGTCTGGTGCGCCCGACCCACCACCCGGGCGACCCGCCCGCTCAACGCACGCCAGAGCTCCCCGCCGGCGCTGGGCCGGTGGGTAGCCGTACTCGGGGAGGGTGGGGGCGGCGAGGTCGACACAGTGCGACCAGGCTATCCGGTCCCCGCCTTGTAACCCACGCCCCGCACGGTGAGGATGATTTCCGGTCGCTCCGGGTCCGGCTCGATCTTGGCTCGCAACCGCTGGACGTGCACGTTGACCAGCCGGGTGTCGGCCGCGTGCCGGTAGCCCCAGACCTGCTCGAGCAGCACCTCGCGGGTGAAGACCTGACGTGGCTTGCGGGCGAGCGCGACCAACAGGTCGAACTCCAGCGGAGTCAGCTTCACCTCCTCGTCGTTGCGGCTCACGGTGTGCGCGGGAACGTCGATGGTGATCTGGTTGTCGGGCGGCCCGATGGTGAGCATCTCGGGGGCCACGTCCTCACCTCGGCGCAGTCGGGCCCGCATCCGGGCCACCAGCTCCTTGGGCTTGAACGGCTTGACCACGTAGTCGTCGGCGCCGGACTCCAGGCCGAGCACGACGTCCACGGTGTCGCTCTTGGCGGTCAGCATGACGATGGGCACGCCGGACTCCGCCCGGATCGACCGGGCCACGTCGATACCGCTCATACCGGGAAGCATCAGGTCAAGCAGCACGATATCGGGACGACTGTCGCGAAAGGCGGCCAACGCCCGCTCGCCGTCCGCCACAAACGAAGGCTGGAAACCCTCACTGCGCAGCACGATGCCGAGCATCTCGGCGAGCGCGGGGTCGTCGTCGACCACCAGTACGCGGGCTCTCATGGGATTAATATTGCATCCTCATTCAGTTCGGTGGGACCGGCGTCCGCCGGTAACGCTTCGCGCCGCCGTCAAACCGGCTGTCCGCGGTCCGCGGTCCGCGGCGGCGGCGCCACGTGCTGCGGTGCCTGGCCACGGATGGGCCGTGGGCCAGGCTGCCACCATGATCCCCCTTCGGCGCCGCCCGGCGCCACCGCAGGCCGGGCCGATCCGACTGTCGCCCATCCGGACGACGGTCAGCCGAACAGCCCACGCCCCCAGTGATCCCCACCGTCGGTTACCCCGGGTGGGCAGGCGAACACCCCGCTGGAGACGTGTCGCAGATATTCGTTCATCACGTCGTGCCGTGCCAACTGGGTCTGGATCGGCACGAACTGGCGGCGTGGATCGCGCTGGTAGGCGATGAAGAAAAGGCCCGCGTCGAGCCGGCCGAGGCCGTCCGAGCCGTCGACGAAGTTGTAACCCCGGCGCAGCAGCTGGGCACCGCTGTTCCGACTCGGGTGGGCCAGCGCGACATGGGCGTGCTCGGCGATCACCGACTTCCCGTCCGCGCCGCGCGCGGCGAAGTCGGGCTCGTCGAACTCGTCGCTCCGACCGAGTGGTGCGCCGCTGCCCTTGGTCCGGCCGACGATCTCCTCCTGCTCGGCGAGGGAGGTCCGGTCCCAGGTCTCCACGAGCATCCGGATCTTGCGGGTGACCAGGTACGAGCCTCCGGCCATCCAGTCCGGCCCGTCGCCCGGCTGCACCCACAACTGCTCGCGCAGCAGGTCGGTGTCCTCGGCCTTGAGGTTGGCCGTGCCGTCCTTGAACCCGAAGAGGTTGCGCGCGGTGGCCTGCTCCCGCGAGGTCGACGAGGTACGGCCGAAGCCGAGCTGCGACCAGCGGACACTCACCACTCCCATGCCGAGCCGGGCCAGGTTGCGGATCGCGTGCACCGCCACCTGCGGGTCGTTGGCGCAGGCCTGGACGCAGAGGTCGCCACCGGAGAGCTGCGGCTGCAACGCGTCGCCGGGGAACTTCGGCAACTCGGCGAGGGCGGCGGGCCGCCGGTCGGCGAGGCCGAAGCGGTCCCGCCCGTCGGCGTCGCGGAACAGCGTCGGCCCGAAGCCGATGGTGAGCGTGAGCTGCGAGGGAGGCAGGCCGAGCGCCTCGCCGGTGTCATCCGGTGGTGCCTCCGGCATCCCGCCGACCGCGCCCAGCACCCCGGCGTCGCGCCCCGCGGTCATCCGGGCGGCGGCGGCCGTCCACTCCTCCAGCAGTTCGACCAGCCGGGCCCGGTCCTTGGTGATCACGTCGAAGGCCACGAAGTGCAGCCGGTCCTGCGCCGGGGTGACGATGCCGGCCTGGTGCTCACCGTGGAACGGCACCGCCCCGGCCGGGTGGTCGCTCGCCGCGGCCGGGCCGTGCGAGCCGTTCAGCAGCGCCCCCGCGCCGGCCGCCACCCCGGCGACACCGGCCACCCCGGCGCCGGCCAGGGTGATCGCCCGGCGCCTGGTCAACCTGCTTCCGCTCATCGAATCGACTCTTTCTGCCATCCGGTCATTTCGCGACGGCCGCGGCGACCTTGCTGATCGGCTCCGCGAGCGCGTTGATCCCGTCGGAGAGCTCCTTGAGCTCGGCCTTGCTCAGCCCGGTGTGCAGCTTCCACCCGTCGCCGACGCGGTGCTTGCCGAGCAGCCCCTCCACGTTTGTGAACTCGGTGTCCAACTGCGTGACCAGCTCCGGCGAGCGCTGCTGCAACGCGGGGCGCAGGGCGGACACGGCGGCCTTGGAACCTTCGAGGTTGGCGGCGAAGTCCCACAGGTCGGTGTGCGAGTAACGGTCCTCCTCGCCGGTGATCTTGCCGCTGGCGACCTCGTCGAGCAGCTCCTTGGCACCGTTGGCGAGCTGCAGAGGGGAGAGCTTCTCGGCGTTCGCCTTGGCCACGATCTCCTTGACGTCGACCAACAGGCGGTCGGCGATCGGGCCGTCCTTGCTGATGTCACCGGACTGCCAGAGGTCCTTTTCGATCCGGTGGAAGCCGGTGAACTCCATCCCCTCCTCGATGACCTCATCACGGCCGTCGATCTTGGGGTCGAGGTCGCCGAAGATCTCGGCGACCGGCTCGATCCGCTCCCAGTAGGTGCGCGCGACCGGGTAGAGCGCCTTGGACTTCGCGACATCGCCGGCCTTGACCGCGCCGACGAACTCCTCGGTCTTGTCCAACAGCGCGGCGGTCTGGCTCTTGACGTAGCGCTGGTAGTTGTCGGTGGCGTCAGCCAGCGCGGCGTCGGCGGTGAGCGGCTGCGCCGACCCGCTGACCTTGAGCGCGCCCCGGATGCCCTTGCCGCTCATCCCCGGCTTGCAGGCCGTCTGGTAGGTGCCGGCCGGCAACTCCACGTGCAGCTCGCGGCTCAGCCCGGGGGCGATGTTCTCCACCTCGCCCATCACCCGGTCGCCGTCGGCGTACACGTAGAACTCGGTCACCTTCGCGCCCGAATTGGTGATCTTGAAGGTGGCGGTGCCGGCGCCCAGGTCGGTCGAGCCGACCTCACAGGCGGTGTCGCTGGCCTTGACCACGATCGGTCCACCGGCGGCCGGGTCACCCTTGTCGGAGTCGGAGCAGGCGGCCAGACCGGCCGTCGCCAGCACGCCGGCGGCGGCCAGCGCGAAGAACTGGGTGGTACGCATCTGAGCTGTCTCTCCTCGTGGGTCAGGCACGCTGCGGCGGGGACGCCGCCTCGGCCTCGGCGCCGGTGTCGGCCCCGCGCTCGGTGACGGTGGTGGTGGTCGCGGTGGGCGCCGGCCTACGCCGGGCCGGTCGCAGGAAGAGCAGGAGAACCGGGACGGCGTACGCGACCCAGGCGATCGTCTCCAGCACGGTGGGCGCGGGAGTCACGTTGAACATGCCGGCGAGCAGGGCCGCGTACCAGGTGCTCGGGTCGAGCGCGGCGGTGATATCGAAGGCCAGGTCGTTCAGGCCGGGCAGGACGCCGGCCTCCTGGAAGTCGTGCACGCCGTACTTGAGGATGCCGGCGGCGACCAGGATCAGCAGCGCGCCGGTCCAGGTGAAGAACCTGCTGAGGTTGATCCGCAGGGCGCTGGCGTAGAGCAGCACGCCGAGGACCACGGCGGTGACGATGCCGCCGATCAGCGCGAGCAGCGGGCCACTGTCGCCGGCCGCGCCCTGGGCGGCCGAGTAGAAGATCAGCGCGGTCTCCAGGCCCTCCCGGATCACCGCGAGGAAGGCCATTCCGGCAACCGCGAGGGATCCGACGGCCAGCGCCTCGGTGAGCTTGCCCCGCAACTCGCCGGCGATGCTCCGGGCGGCCCGGCGCATCCAGAAGATCATCCAGGTGACGAAGACCACGGCGGCGACCGACGTGATCGCCTCGAACAACTCTCGATCCTCGGAACGGGACAGCAGCGAGGTCGACGTGTACTCGATCAGCCAGCCGAAGAGCACCGAGAGCGCCACGGCCAGGCCGACGCCGGCCCAGACCTGCGGCAGTCGGTCCCGGCGCTGCGACTTCACCAGGAAGGCGACCAGGATGCTGACCACCAGGGTGGCTTCCAGCCCTTCCCGCAGACCGATCAGGTAGGTGGCGAACATCAGGGCTCCGAGTAGGTTAGGTGTGCCTCAGTTAAGTAAGGGCAGGCATACCTTGCGCCTGGTCCGACCGGGCGTCAAGTCGTTCACGGCAACCTCACTCTTCACCGCGCACGGCAGCTCCGGAGGCTTCCCGCATCGAGGTCGATATGGTGGCCTGAGCCACTGCGACGGGGACCAGATGACCGACGAATTCGACGCGGCCGACTTCGGCCGGCAGTTTCAACAATTCATGCGGGTGATGTCCCGGCTTGCGCCGGCTCCGCCACCCGGGCCTCTGTTCGATCGACTGGAGCGTCATCTGGGTCGGAGTCCGCTCGACATGCCCGTGGTGACGGCGACCTTTCCGCCGCACGAGCACGCCAACGTGGCGATCGCCCTGGACGCGCTCACCTCTGCCAGGAGCGAGCCGGCCACCCTGATAGGGGTGCGAAGCCCTGGCCGCGAGTACGCCGGCCTGGGTGACATCGTGGACGGTGCCGCACGGCACCAGTACGGACTGGGCGCCGCCGACTACCAGAGCCTGCCGGTCGACGTCGACGCGCAGCGCAGCTGCGTCTCCTTCGGGATCTTCCTGACCACGGCTGGCGACCACCCGGTAGCCGTGCTGCTGCGCGTGGGTAACCGACGTACCGGAAAGCCCAGCGTCCTGGTCGAGATCCTGGCCCCCGAGCCCGACGTCGGCCAAGAGGTGCTCGCGGAGCTACGAGCGCACCTCGATCGCGACAACATCTACCAGGGACACCTGATCTCGTTCGACGCGGCTCGGGACGGGGAGCTGACCGGGTCCGTCCGGTTCCACCGGCGCCAGGTGGTGCCCGCCACGTCCGTCGTCCTGCCGCATGGCACCCTCGCCTCGCTCGACCGACAGGTGCACGGAATTGGAGAGCACCGATTGGCGCTGCTCGCCGCCGGGCACCGCCTCCGGCGTGGGGTGCTGCTGCACGGTCCACCCGGCACCGGCAAGACGCTCGTCGTGCGCCACCTGCTCTCGCGCCTGCCCGGTCACACTGCTGTCGTCCTCAGCGGTCGGCAACTCGACCTCGTCCGGGAGGCGTGTTACCTCGCCCGTAGGGCGGCACCCTCGGTGGTGGTGCTCGAAGACGTCGACCTGGTGGCCCAGGATCGGCGGTCCGGCGACCGCAACCCGGTCCTCTTCGACATCCTCGACGAGATGGACGGCACCGCTGAGGACGCCGACCTGACCTTCGTGCTCACCACCAACCATCCCGGCACTCTGGAGGACGCCCTGGCACGTCGGCCCGGACGCATCGACCTGGCGATCCAGGTACCGCTGCCCGACGCCGACAGCCGCCACCGGCTGCTGACCGTTCACGGGAGCAGTCTCGAACTCTCCGAGACCGAACGCGCCGAGGTGGTGGCAATGACCGCCGGGGCGACGGGAGCGTTCTTCCCGGAATTGGCCCGCCGCGCCACTGTGACGGCACTGAATGACGGCCTCCCCAGAGCACGGTACATCCAGGTTCGCCAAGCGGTGGTGGACATGTTCTCGCATCAGCTCTCAGCTGATCAAAGAGATTGACGCATCACTCGGCCAAGCATTACCGAGGAAGTTGCAAGGATGCATGGACGCTACTAAGGTGAGGGTGGTCCACACGGGGAGGCTCAATGTTTCAACAGTTGGACCACCATGATCGCATCATCGATGAGAGTCAATCTGATGATCATCAGCGCAATCATCGAAATATGGGTGCAAAAGCTGTACGGCTCCGCTCCCTGACCGAGCGCGAGCGGCAGGTCTTCGACCTGCTCGGTGGCGGGCTGGGTAATCGGCAGATCGCATCCCGACTCGGCGTTGCGGAAAGAACAGTCAAGGCCCACGTCACCCAGGTCATGACGAAAGTCGGCGTCAACCGCACCGAAGCCGCAATCCTGTCATTCATGGCCAGCAGATCCTGCCACTGCGGAAACCGCATCGCCCAATCGGGCTAGCACCATTCGACGGTTGTGAATGCAGTGGCGCGTTGGCAAACTCGGACTCACATCGCAACCGCGACAGGAGGACCGAGATGGGCAGAACCGCAAAACGCGTCGCCGCAGTTGCCGCCGCCGCACTGGCGTTCGGTGCGGTACCCACGACGCCGGCCAGCGCCGACACTGTCACCAACGGCAACGACGTCTGCGTTTACGACTGGGGCGACACCGCGTTCTGGGTGGACTGCCAGGGCGACGGTCAGTTCAAGGCCACCGTCGACTGTGACTGGGGATTCCAGCACGACAGCGGCTGGACGAACATTCCCGGAAGCTGGCGCTACGAGTGCACCTGGGGCGTGATCAGCGGCTGGGTCGAGATGCAGTAGGCCGCACGGTGGTGGCCGGGCACTCCGGCCACCACCGACCGGCACCTCGGAGGGATGACCAGTGACCGCACCAATCGTTGATGCCCGCGCTCTTGAGGTCAGCTTCGGTAGTCGGCGTGCCGTCGCCGGCGTCGACCTGCAATTCCACCGGGGCATACTTGGGCTGCTAGGCCCGAATGGCGCGGGAAAGACCACTCTGCTGCGCATACTCACTACAGTTATCACCCCCAGCGCGGGGGAACTGAGACTCTTCGGGCGGCCGGTCGACTCGGCGGACGCACTTCGCGAAGCCCGACGCAGGACTGGATTCCTGCCGCAGACCTTCGGATACCATCCCGGCTTCACCGTCTACGAATTCGTCAGGTATTGCGCCTGGCTCCGGGAGGTCCCGTCCGACGTCATCGACGACGCCACACGCTCCGCGATCGACGACGTCGGCCTCACCGACCGGTCCGACGAGCGGATGAAAAAGTTGTCGGGCGGGATGATCCGGCGATGCGGCATCGCCCAGGCCATCGTGGGAAACCCTCCACTCGTCGTACTCGACGAGCCCACGACCGGCCTGGATCCCGATCAACGGTTGGACTTCCGTGATCTGCTGGAAAAATTGTCCGCGAATTCCTCCGTCATCTTGAGCACTCACCTCGTGGAGGACGTCGCCGCAGTCTGCGACCGCGTTGTCGTGATGAAGCACGGGCGGCCACTCTATGTCGGTACGCCGGACGAACTGGCCGAACTCGGGACCGCGAATCAACGCGGAGGAAGCCGAATCGAGCGCGGTTACGCCACGGTCGTCAAAAATGCCAAGGGCGCACGCTGATGATCCGACAGGCACTGATCGAGATACGTCGCTCACCGCTGCTTTGGTGTGCTCCGGTGTTCATCGCCCTCGAACTGCTGCTGGTCTTCGGTCGGCCAGGCGAGTGGACGACGGTCTGGTCTCAGGCCAGTGCCCGGGCCCAGTGGCCGGTGCTGATCATGGGGCCGGCCCTCGCCGCAGTAGCAGCCTGGTCCGGCGGCCGAGCACGTCGCGACGGCATGCGGGAACAGGTGAGCCGCGCCGCTCGCCCCGCCTGGCACATCGAGTTGGCCCGGTTCGCGGTCGTGGTTCTGCTTGGGCTCCTCATCTACGCGGTTGCCCCGCTCGCGGTCCTCGCGACCGCTGCGGCGAACGGAGCACCGGGCCGGCCGTGGCCCGGCTACGTCCTGCTCGGAGCAGGCACGCTCGTGATCTGTGCGGCCATCGGCCACCTGGCCGGCACCCGCTTCTCGTCCCGCGCAGCACCTCCGCTCGTGGCCATCACGACCTTCACCGCCCTGTCCTGGCTCCAGGACGACCCACGCTTCGCCATGTCCGTACTCTCCGGTCATCCGCAGGTGGCACTCGCGCCCAGCGCGCTTGCTGTTCGTCTCGCCCTGGCCCTCGCTGCGACGGCGGCTGCGGTGGCCGGAGCAGCTGTGCTTGGCCGGCGGACGATGGGCTTGGACATCCGGTTCGAGCGGGTGCTTCTTGCCGGTGGTGTCGTCGCCACGCTAGCCCTGGCGGGGGCCATGCCGGTGACCGGACCGTTACGCGTCGAGCGCCCGGCTCCCGCCCGCCCCGCGTGTGCTGGCGAACAGCCGGAAGTGTGCGTCTGGCCAGAGGAGCAGCGCCATCTGGAGGACGCCGTGCAGACTTCCCGGCGGCTGGCCGCAGCCACCGCGAATGCCATACCGCTACCTGTGACACTGCACGAGGAGGGGCTCAGCGGAACCGGTCCGCAGAGCGGATTCTGGGTCGGGTACGGAGAACGCGCCATGGCAACATCGATGATCTCTGCTGTGCTGCCCGCCCGTTGGACATGCGACACCATGGCTGCCGAGCAGCGCAGAGCCTGGGCCGAAAACAGCGTGATGTTGCGCACCTGGCTCGCCGTCCGGGTCACCGGCGATGACGGGATCCTTGAGCGGACGCCGCCCCAGGTGCAGAGCAGGGTCCGCGAGGTACTCAGCCGCGAGCCACTTCAGCAGGCGTCATGGGCGCGAGACCGCTACGAGGTCGTCAGTGACAAGAACTGTGCGCAGTAGCGACCTGGGTCGGTATCTCCGCGCCAGGCGAATCGGCCGGGCAGTTCCCCTGCTGGGGTTACTGGCTGCGGCTGTGGCGCTCGTCGGTCGGCAGACGGTCTATCTCCCGGCCGTCAGTGTCCACTCCGCCCCGGTCAACGCCCTGGTCCTGATCTCCTTGGCATTCGCCGTGACGCTGTCGGTGCATCTGCACAGCGAGATGGCGGATGTCGAAGGTTCGTCGGCCAAGCCGCTCTGGCGGTGGGAGATGCTGCAGACGGTCGTGGGCGGCCTGTTCGGTGTGGCCATCTTCCTCGGCCTCACCCACGTCACCGGTGCCGGGCATCTGGCGCTTGGTTCCGCTCGCGACTTTCTCTTCTGGTTAGGCGTCGCGCTGCTGTCCGGCCGGGCGCTGAGCTGGGAACTGTCCTGGGTGCTGCCGGTCGTACTCGCTGTGGCCGTCGGGGTGGCCGGCACGGCCTCCTCGGGTCAACCCCGGCCCTGGGCTCTTCCGCTGCTGCCGGCGGATTCCACGCCGGCCGCCGTCGCGTCCGGGCTCGTGCTGGCCGTGGGCCTACTCGTCCTCAGCAACGCCGGGCGGAATGTGCACCGGTGACGGGCCGGATCGTCCCGTCACCCGCGAGTCGGCGCTCCCGGGCCGGGCGAACGCCCGACCCGGGAGCGGAACTCAGTAGCGGTAGTGATCCGGCTTGAACGGACCCTCCGTGGAGACGCCGAGGTAGGCGGCCTGCTCCTTGGTCAGCGTGCTCAGCTTGGCGCCGAGCGCGCCGAGGTGCAGCCGGGCCACCTTCTCGTCCAGGTGCTTGGGCAGCACGTAGACGCCGATCGGGTACTCCTCGGTCTTGGTGAAGAGCTCGATCTGGGCGATCGTCTGGTTGGCGAACGAGTTCGACATGACGAAGCTCGGGTGCCCGGTCGCGTTGCCCAGGTTCAGGAGGCGGCCCTCGGAGAGCACGATGATGGCGTGCCCGTCGGCGAAGCGCCACAGGTCGACCTGCGGCTTGATGTTGACCCGCTCGACGTCGGAACGCTTGGCCAGCCCGGCCATGTCGATCTCGTTGTCGAAGTGGCCGATGTTGCCGACGATGGCCTGGTGCTTCATCCGGGCCATGTGCTCGTTGGTGATGACGTCGAAGCAACCGGTGGCGGTGATGAAGATGTCGGCCTGCGCGACCACGTCGTCCAGGGTGGCGACCTGGTAGCCGTCCATCGCGGCCTGCAACGCGCAGATCGGGTCCACCTCGGTCACCACGACCCGGGCGCCCTGGCCGCGCAGCGACTCGGCGCAGCCCTTGCCCACGTCGCCGTAGCCCATGACGACAGCCATCTTGCCGCCGATCAGCACGTCGGTGGCGCGGTTGATGCCGTCGATGAGCGAGTGCCGGCAGCCGTACTTGTTGTCGAACTTGCTCTTGGTCACCGAGTCGTTGACGTTGATGGCCGGGAAGAGCAGGGTGCCCGCCCGGTGCATCTCGTAGAGCCGGTGCACCCCGGTGGTGGTCTCCTCGGTCACGCCCTTGATGCCTGCGGAGATCCGGGTCCAGCGCTGGCCGTCCTCGCCGAGCGAACGGTGCAGCAGCTCCAGGATGACCGCGTACTCCTCGGAGTCGGCGGACTCGACCGGCGGGACCGCACCGGCCCGCTCGAACTCGGTGCCCTTGTGCACGAGCAGGGTGGCGTCGCCGCCGTCGTCGAGGATCATGTTCGGGCCCTGCCCGTCCGGCCACGCAAGAGCCTTCTCGGTGCACCACCAGTACTCCGGCAGGGTCTCGCCCTTCCAGGCGTACACCGGAACCCCGGCGGGAGCCTCGGGGGTGCCGTCCGGGCCGACGACGATCGCCGCGGCGGCGTGGTCCTGGGTGGAGAAGATGTTGCAGGACGCCCAGCGCACCTGCGCGCCGAGCGCGACAAGCGTCTCGATCAGGACGGCGGTCTGGATGGTCATGTGCAGCGAGCCGGTGACCCGCGCGCCGGCGAGCGGCTGCGCCTCGGCGAACTCCCGACGGATCGCCATCAGGCCGGGCATCTCGTGCTCGGCGAGCTGGATCTCTTTACGCCCGAATTCGGCGAGCGACAGATCCGCCACCTTGAAGTCGCCGTCGGCGAGCGTGCTCGGCCGGGCCTCGGACGGCGTGCCGCTGGCGGCTGCCGGGAGGGTGCTGGTCATAAAAGCTCCTGTCGAACGATGTCTGCGCCGACCCTCCACCTTACGCGCGTCGGCTACGGGCAGCAGGCACGGTCCGCGGACAGCGCACGGGGCGGCCGGTAATGGGCGGACCTTCCCGCCCACGTCCCGCCCGCCCCGTGCATCCCCCCGGTTTGGTTCCCCCGCACGTTCTCGGACCGTCGTCGCGATAACGCTGCGTACTCATAGAGTCACATTCAGGCAGGGCGACGTCAAGCTATTCCGGGAAAGTCGGACTTGTGTCGTTCTCTCGCTTGGAGATCAGCCCAGCCCGGGCGTCGCCACGAACGCCACACCGGCGCCGTCGATCCGCAGCGGCGCTCCGGACGCCGTGCCGATCGCCGCCTCGCCGGAGGCCAGCGTCAACGCGCCGACGCCGTCGTCCACGGTGATCGCGCCACCGGCGCAGAGCACCACCCGGGGGCCGGGCAGCGGCAGCGTCACCGAGGGCACCGCAGCGTCGACCCGCACCCGGTGCAGTGCGAAATCGTCCACCGGCACCGGCCACCAGTCCACGCCCGGGCCGACCGGCTGGGCTGCCCGCACCGGATCGACGAGCACCTCGAAGCGCAGCACCCGCAGCAACTCGTCGACGTCCACCCGCTTCGGGGTCAGACCGCCGCGGAGCACGTTGTCGCTGGCGGCCATGATCTCCACTCCGCAGCCGCTCAGGTAGGCGTGCAGGTTGCCGGCGGGCATCCAGATCGCCTCCCCCGCCTCCAGCCGCAGGTGGTGCAACAGCAGCGCGACAAGCGCACCCGGATCCCCCGGGTACGCCTCGGCCAGCCGGCGGGTCAGCTCCGCGTCCGGGCTGTCGGCCGGCGCTGCCAGCACGGAAGCCAGCAGGTCGTGACGCTGGGCCACCGGCCAGCCGAGCAGCGTCCGCACCGCCGTCCGCAGCCCCGCCGGCCCGGCCCGCAACGCGGCGACCACAGGCGTCAACGCCGGTACGCCGAACGCGGCGAGCGCCTCGGCCGACTCCGCCGGGTCCCGGAACCCGCACAGCGCCTCGAACGGGGTGAGCGCGACAAGCAACTCCGGCTTGTGGTGCGGGTCGGAGTAGTTGCGCCGCCCCTCCGGGCGCCCCTCCTCCGCCGCGTAGCCGGCCCGCGCCTGCTCGGCGTCCGGATGAGCCTGCAGGCTCAGCGGAGCATCGGCCGCGAGCACCTTGAGCAGGAACGGCAGCCGACTACCGAACCGCTCGGACACCCGCTGGCCCAGCCACTGGCCTGGTTCGTCCCGCACCAGGTCACAGAGGCTCACTCGCAGGCCGGCGCGATCCACGTGGGCCGGTGCGCCCGGGTGGGCGCCCAACCACAGCTCCGCCTCCGGACCCGCGCTCGGCACCGGCCGCCCCTGAAGGAGGGCGATGGCCGAGCGGGAGCCCCAGGCGTAGTCCCGGATCGGCCCGTACAGTGGCTCCACCCGTCAGCCCCCGGGCCGCCCGGTCGCCTCGCCCGACGCGTCCTGCGGCTGCGGCACGGCGGTGTCGGCGGCGGCACCGGTGCCGGCCTCGGCGGCGGCGGCGCTGTAGACGTCCGGCTCCAGATAGATCACCCGGGCGGTGGGCACCGCGGCGCGGATTCGGGCTTCGACGGCGTTGATGCCGCGCGCCAGGTCGTGGGCGCTCTCCCACTCCGGCACAGCGATCTTGGCGGCCACCATCAGCTCTTCCGGACCCAGGTAGAGCGTCTTCATGTGGATGATCCGCTCCACCTCGGGGCCGTCGGTGACGGCCCGCTCGATGGTGGCCAGGTCGGCCGGCTCGGCGCCCTCACCGAGCAGCAGGCTCTTCGTCTCGATGGCCAGCACGACGGCGATGACGACAAGCAGGATGCCGATCATCGCGGTGCCCGCGGCGTCCCACCGGCCGTTGCCGGTGATCAGCGTCATCCCGACGCCGAACAGGGCGAACACCAGACCGACCAGGGCGCCGAAGTCCTCCAGCAGCACCACCGGCAGCTCCGGCGCCTTGGCCCGGCGGATGAAACGCACCCAGGACTGGTTGCCCCGGACGTGGTTGGACTCCCTGATGGCGGTCCGGAAGGAGAACGACTCCAAGATGATCGCCGTCACCAGCACCACCACCGGCAACCAGTGCCAGGACGTGATGCCCTCCTTGTGGTCCCACTTGTGGTACGCCTCATACAGCGCGAACAGGCCACCGATGCTGAACAGCACGATGGACACGATGAACGCGTAGATGTAGCGCTCCCGGCCGTACCCGAAGGGGTGTTCCGGGGTGGCCGCGCGCTTCGCCCGCTTGCCGCCGAGCAGCAGGAGGCCCTGGTTGCCCGAGTCGGCGACCGAGTGGACCGCCTCGGCCAGCATCGACGACGAGCCGGAGAGCAGGAACGCGATGAACTTGGTGACGGCGATGCCGATGTTGGCCAGCAGGGCGGCGACAATCGCCTTCGTCCCACCGTTGGCGCTCATGCCACCGCTCCGCTTCGCCGCACGAAGCCGCCCGGTCCGCGCATGACTCGCCGCCGCCCCCTACGTTCGTTCACTGGTTCGACAGCTCCTTCATCTCGGTGATGGCCGGGACGGCCATCGGGTCCAACCCGTGTGCCAGAGCAAGGTAGATCGAGGCGAAGTCCGGAACGGCGATCAGCGACGCCAGCCGCTCCAGGGCGGAGCCGCCCTCGGCGGTCACCACGTCACACCGCACACCACGGCGCTCCGCGAGGGTCTGCACCGCGTCCGCGCGGCGCTCCTCGACGGCGAGCGGCTCGTCGGTGTCGTCCTCGGCGTTGAGCCCGCCGTCGCGCAGCAGCACCAGCCGCAGCCGGGTGCCCTCGCCGTCGTCGTCCTCGGCCCGGTCGGCGAAGATGTCCCGCTCCCCCTCGGCCAGGCCGCCGAAGACGCCGTCGAGCAGCCCGACGCGACCCCGCCCGGCCTCACCCAGCGCTCCGGTGACCACCGGGTAGCGGGCGTTGGCCGACAGCGTGTCGCCGAACCGGCGGGCCGCCACCGTGGCCAGCGGGGACGAACCCCAGACGATCGGGATCGAGCCGGCCAGACCCAGTGCCAGTGACTTCGCCGGGTTGACGAAGGACTCGGCGGCGGAGCGGCAGCGGTCGGCGTCCGCGTCGAGCCGGGCCGCGGTCTCCGCCAGGTCCGCCTCGTTGACCTTCACGAGCCCGAGGGAACGGGCGGCGAGCAGGACCGGCACGGTGAGTGCCCAGAGGCTGGCCCGGGCCGGGGCACGCCGGGGCACCGGGATGAACGGCGCCCGGGCCTGCTCGGCGATCGACTGCAACTGCGAGTCCGGGGCACCCACGGCGACGAGTCGGGCACCACGCCGGTGGGCCGCCTCGGCTGCGCCGAGGGCCTCCGGGCTACGTCCGGAAGCGCTCACCGCGATCACCACGTCGGCCGCTCCCACCCAACCGGGGACGCCGGCGCTGCGGTGCCCGATGATCGGGACCGGGCAGCGCGGCCCGGCGACCGTGGCCAGCACGTCCCCGGTACGCCCCGCCGTGCCGATGCCGGCGATCACGACGGCTCGGGGCCGCCCGTCGTCGGCGAGCACCGCGAGGTTCGCCTCGGCCGCCAGCGCGGCGCTCTCCCGAACCTGCGCACCGGCCGACGCCGTGTGCCGGAGCATGCCGCCCGGGTCGGCCTCGGCCAAGGCCTGCGGGTTGTCGAGCAGGGCCTCGTCGGCGTCACGGCGCCCGCTGACCCCGGCCGTACCGTCGATCATGAGGACTGCCCGGGGCCGCCGCGCGCCTCGTCGAGCAGCAGCACCGGCACGTCGTCGCGGACCTCGAAGATCCGGCCGCACTCCGTGCAGGTCAACGTCTGCGCCTCGGCGTCATAGGTGAGCGGGGCGTGGTGCGTGTCCGGACAGGCAAGGATCTCGAGCAACTGCGGATCCAGGGCCATGGCGCGGCTCCTTCCACGTGTGCGGCTTGACCGGCGGCGGTGCCGACCGGCGCAGGCGATCTTATCGGCGAACGCGGTCGAGCACGTCGTCCCGGAGCGAGACCATCCGATCCCGGGTGGGCGCCTCGACGTTGAGCCGCAGCAGCGGCTCGGTGTTGGAGGCGCGCAGGTTGAACCAGGCGCCGTCGGGGAAACGCAGCGTGAGCCCGTCCATCTCGTCGGCCACCGCGTCGGGGTACGCGGCGCGCACCTCGGCCACCGCGGCAGCCTGGTCGGCCACCGTCGAGTTGATCTCGCCGGAGGCGATGTAGCGCTCGTACTCACCGGCGAACACGGACAGCGGCAGCGACTGCTCGCCCAGCGCTGCCAACGTGTGCATCGCCGCGAGCATCCCGGTGTCGGCGAACCAGAAGTCCCGGAAGTAGTAGTGCGCGGAGTGCTCGCCGCCGAAGACGGCGTTGGTGCGGGCCATCTCCGCCTTGATGAAGGAGTGCCCGACCCGGGCCACGACCGGCTTCCCACCGTGCTCCCGGATGATCTCCGCGACGGCGCTGGAGGTGATCAGGCCGTGGATCACCGTGGAACCCGGGTGCTTGGCCAACTCACGGGCGGCGACGAGAGCGGTGATCGCCGACGGCGAGACCGGCTCGCCGCGCTCGTCCACCACGAAGCACCGGTCGGCGTCACCGTCGAAGGCCAACCCGATGTCGGCCCCGTGCTCGACCACCGCGCGCTGGAGGTCGACCAGGTTCGCCGGGTCAAGAGGGTTGGCCTCGTGGTTGGGGAAGCTGCCGTCCAACTCGAAGTAGAGCGGCACGATCTCCAGCGGCAGCGGCGACAGGGCCGCGTCGCCCAGCACTGTCGGAACGGTGAAGCCACCCATGCCGTTGCCGGCGTCCACGACCACCTTCAACGGTCGGATGCCCGAGAGGTCGACCAGCTTGCGCAGGTAACCGGCGTAGTCGGGAAGCAGGTCGCGCCGCTCGGCGGGCCGGGTCGGCGCACCGGCGGGACGAGCGTCGCCCGAGTCCAGGAGGGCCTGGGCCCGCTCCCGGATCTCGGCCAGACCGCTCTCCTGACCGATCGGGCGGGCGCCGGAGCGGCACATCTTGATGCCGTTGTACTGCGCGGGGTTGTGGCTGGCGGTGAACATCGCGCCGGGCAGGTCGAGCGAGCCGGACGCGTAGTAGAGCAGGTCGGTGGAGGCGAGGCCGATCTCGATCACCGAGCGCCCCTCGGCGCGTACGCCAACGGCGAAGGCGGCGGCGAGGCCGGGCGAGGTGGCCCGCATGTCGTACCCGACGACTACCGCGTCGCCCGGCTCGTCGGTGGAGTTGAGCAGTTGGGTGAAGGCGGCTCCCAGTGCCTCGGCGGCCCGTTCGTCCCACTGGTCCGGCACCGTCCCGCGGACGTCGTAGGCCTTCACAATCTGGGACAGATCAGACACGTGTTCCACTCCTCGGCCGCAGGTTAGACACCGATCCTGAGCCTAACGGAGGGGCCGGGTCGTACTCCGCTCAGCCGGGGAGCCGGGGTATGAACACGGTGTGGCCGCCGTCGGTGGGCGGGTCACCGGGCGGCCGACCGTCGGGCCGGCCCGGCATCGGCTGCGTCGCCTCCGGTGCCGGAGCGGGGGTGTCCGGCCGGGCGCCGTAGACCCCGCCGGTGGCGGGACGCGGGGACGGAACCGCCCCCCAATCGGCGGCCGGCGGCTGCTGGCCGTACACCTGGCCGGGGCGACCGGGCGCGGCCGGCAACCCACCCCCCGCGCGGTAGGTGGTGCCACCGGGGTTGCCCGGCAGGGCGCCGGGCCCGTCGTCGGACGTCTTCCGGTCCTGCCGCGAGCGGCGGAACAGCAGCACGATGAGCAGCAGTCCGACCGCCACCAGCACGATGCCGAAGTACATCACTGGTGACCCTCCTCCGGACGATTCGGCGGCGGTCGCCGTGGTGTTCGGCGCGCCGGAGACGCCGCCCAGCGCCGCCGGGTTCACCGCCTCGTCGACGGTCGCGGCCTCGGTCGGGCTCGGGGAGGGCGTGGGCGACTTCGACCGCGACGGGGTCGGCGACGGAGTCACCCGCGCTCCGGTCAGCCGCGCCGCGTCGCTGGCTTGACCCAGCCTCTGGCCGGCGGCGCTGAGGCCCGCACCCGTGACCACGAGGCGGCCGCCCGGAGCACCCTCCGCGAACGCCACCCGGTAGCGCACAGTGATGCCCTTGCCCTTGCACAGCGTCGGCTTCGACGGTGACGTCTGCGCTGTCGACACGTTGCCGTTGCCGCCGCCGACGGCCACCGGGAACCAGCGCCCGCCCGCGTTGACCTCGACCTTCACCTGGCTCGACTGGAGACCCTCCAGCCTGAAGCCCAGCGCGGTACGCAACAGGACGCACCCGTCAGTGCGCTTGCGCACTGCGACGTTCACCCCCTGCGCGGAACCACCGGCGGCGAAGCTGCTGGCCGCACCCACCCGGACCGAGTCCTCGTCGGCCAGCGCCGGCGACGCACCGAGCATCACCAGGCCGCCCGCCAGACCGCAGACCGCCGCGAGCCGTGCCACGCGTCGACGCACTGTCATGATCACCTCGCCGTTCTCCCCGGGTGGGGTCCGCTGGTCAGGCTACTACCGGCCCACTCACCCCATCGGTCATAGAGCGGCCCGGATGTGTGCGGCGTTACGGTTTACGACCCGACCCGCCGACCTGCGGTTGACCGGACTGACCAGCAGATCAGCCGGCCGATCCGGCCGATCCGTCGGCCTTCTCCGCCAACCGGCCGGCCTGCTCCGCCAACCGGCCCGACTGCTCCGCCTCGGCCAGGGCGTCGCGGCACAGTCGGTCGGCGGTGCGGGTGGTCTCCGGCAGGCGGTAGCGCGGAGTCAACGCGAGCACCTGCGCGGTCGCGTTCCCCAGGCTCATCCGATGACCGACGCTGACGAAGACCGGCCTGACCCCGTCCCGGGTCCGCAACACCCGACCTACCACGTCACCACCGTCGCGCAACGACGACCAGGAACCCCGCTCGGCGGACGGCGGATCCCACGTCCCGACCAGTGGCGTCTTCCCCACCCCGATCGCGGGCAACCCGGTGACCACCCCGAGATGGCACGCGAGCCCGAACCGGCGCGGATGAGCCAACCCGTGCCCGTCGCAGACCAGCAGGTCCGGAATGGTGGTCAGGCGGTCGAGCGCAGCGAGCAACGCGGGCAACTCACGAAAGGCGAACAACCCCGGCACATAGTCGAACGCGGGTCGACCCACACCGACCGCGGAGTCCACCACCGCCAGGGTCCGGGCATCCAGGACCGTCACGGCCGCCGCCAGAAGGTCACCACCGGCCGCGTACGCGACGTCCAGGCCGGCCACCGTCGCGGGGGCGCTCGGCCCCGGCCCGACCAGGTCCACCAACGGCCGCAACTCCTCCTGTACGGCCACCGCCTCCGCAACACTGCCCGGCGAGGCGGGTGTGCCCGCCGTGCCCGCGGTGCGCACGGCGCGCGCCGCCCGGCATGATCCACTCGGGTTCACGGAAGTCGGGCTATCCCTCGGACCGGGATGCCCCGACTTCAATGAACCGGAGTCGATCACCCTCGACCTGCGGCCTCGGCACCATCCCCGGCGGCCCTACCGTCCGGGCCACCCCGGGCAGGGTCGCCTTTGGCCCGGCTCCTGATCGCACCCAGGCCCAGCACGAAGGCAATGCTGAGGGCGACACCAAAGGCGACACCACCCTTCGCCCCGAACACGGGAATGCCGATCGCCAGGCCGACCAGGATGCCAACCGGCCAGGCCCAGAGATAGAACCTGTCGCCCTGCTTAGCGGATCTCGCCATGCGTCGATCTTATTCGGCGCTTCCAGGGCCCACCGATCGCCATTCGCGACCAAAGCCCCACCGTCAGGCAAGCCCCAACTCGCCACGGGCCTCCTCGACCCACCGGCCAACCCCGTGCGCGCCGCTGTCGGCCGCGAGCCAGGCCGCCTCGTCGAGCAACTCACGGGCACCTTCCCGATCACCGTCGCCCGCCGCTAGATCCGCCAGACCGATCAGATTCGCCGCGACTCCCGCGGTGAAGGACAACTTCCGGCGCAACCGGGTCGACTCCGTCAGCAAATCCCGCGCCCCATCAACACGACCGGCGGCCTGCTCGCCGAAACAGAGGTGCCGCAGCACGTACGACAGCGTCAGCTCATCCCCCGCCGCGGTAGCCAACTCGCGCGCCCGGACGAAGGCCGGGCCGGCGGCCGCCTGGTCCTGCCGAATGACCTGGTGGACCGTGCCCACCCAGAAAAGGGACTCCCCCTCACCACGGGCATCACCCAACTCCCGGTACAGCCCGGCGGCCCGCTCGAAAAGCGGCAACTCCTCCGCGTCCTCCAAGCCGGTATCGAGGAAACGCGCGTGCAGAAGCCGCCCCCGGGCCAACGCCACATCCGCGTCCAGCGCGGTGAGATCCCGCTCCGCCTCGTCCAACGACTTCGCGTCGCCACCGAAGACCGCCTGCTCGTACCGCAGGTGCGCCCGTACCAGCCGCGCATCCAGTCCTTCGGCCATCACTGACTGCCCCTCCGTCTGTCCATCCGCGAACCACGCCTATGCCGCTCTCGCGATATCGGGGTCCGCGCCAGGATCACCGGCCGCGCGGAGCTGCTCCTCGAACATGACGAACGTCCGCTGCCGGATCCCACGAATGAGCGCCTGCTCCTTCGGCGTCTCGTGACGCGCCTCGGCGTCCGCCAGAAGCTCGATCGAACGCACCGTCTCGTAGAGCGCGAAGATTGGCCCTTCACCCTTGAGATAGTGAGTCCGGAACGCCTCGACCTCCTGAACGAAGTCCTCTGCCGTACGACGGAATATGTCACCTCCGACGCCTAGCGTTATCTCCACAAAGATGTCGTTCTTCTCGTGCCAACCCCCAGAGTCGATAGACAGCCGCCAGACCCTGGCACCGCCGTCGGGAGTCTCGACGATCTTCACCGGTGACTGGTAGTAGAGGTAGTAGGAGGGAAGCACAAGACCCGACATCTCGGTCATTCAGACTTCTCCTCGAAAGTTGACTGTAATGCCGTCCAGAACAGCTGCTGCTCACGAAGACGAATGCCGTCCGTGATCGCTCGCTCCCGACGCGTCAAAGCTCGGCCCTCTTCCTCGGCGAGAGCCTCCACGTCACGTCGGACCTCATAAAGCACATGCTCCCAGACCGCGACGGCGTCAAGCGCAGCCAGGTGTAGGCGGAATTCGGCAAGGTGACCGTTCCGCATCCGAAGCACGATCTGCACGTCCCGATAGCCACTACTCATCGGCGACACAAACCGATCTTCACAGCTCACGACGACGATGCCGGGGTGCCCCTTGACTCGCCCGAGTGCGGCGTAGAGGTCGCCAAGGTTGCGGAACTCGACCTTCGCGGCGGCCAGGTCGAGCAGCTTGGAAGCATCGCCCTGGTGTTTGTTCACCTTGTCCTCGGCTCGACGACGGTCCTTGGGCTGAGAACGCCAGCCGGGCTCTCCGACGGGAAGACCACCGACATGGGCTAGGGACACTGCTAGCTGATTCAGGTCTGCCTGCGCCTCTATCGCCGCCGAATAGAGGTTGTCGAGGTAGTGCTTCCGGTAGACGGCGTCGTCGCGTCGGACCTCGTCGAACCCTGCCTGCGCGACCGGCCCCCGACGCACCTGGATACTCGCGCTGATCCTCAGCTGCTCGCCGGTGAGGGGTGTCGGCTCCGGTAGGGGCACTTGCGGGCGGTCCGAATCCTGTCGCATGGCCTCCTGTTGGGCGACGTCGTCGAGCACCTCGGCGAGGACGTCGATGGCCTGTTGGTGGCTGGCCAGGTGATAGAGGGTCAGCGGCCGGGCCGTCAGCGACTTCGCGAGTTCGGGCGTGGACTGGATCATGCGCGCCAGGTCAGGGTGCTGCACCAACTGCCGCACCAGGTGCTCGGCCAGGTCCGGTTCGTTAGGGGGCGGCTCTCGCCGGGCGCTGTCGAGCATGTCCCGGACCCGGTCGTCGGCGAACAGTCGCACAAGATCCCGTGCCGAGGCTTCGTCCAGGTCCGGCATGAGCCGACGAAGGGTGGGCGGGTCGACCGCCGTCGCGAACTCAACGGGAGTCACGCCGGCCGCGAAGACCTCGTCAACGGTGTTGGCCGACGACACGGCGCGGGCAGGAGCGCCACCCGGTGTGGGCTGGTCGAGATCGGCGCTCGATGGATTGTCGGCGTCGGGCGACCACGGGGCCGAGCCTGGGCCGTCGAGGAGCAGGTACATCCGGTTGATGTACGGGTCGCCGTGTCCGCCGTTGTCATGCGTCGGCGGGTGATCCAGCAGGTCGGGTCGCTCACTAAACCGCCCTCGGGGCAGTCCGCCGAGCGGCATCGGCCGGCCGTCTCCGCTCAGCACCAGCGCGTCGATGCCGACCACGTCGGGGTAGAGCGGCCGGTCCCGGACCACGCCGTTCTGCGGGTCCACGTAGAGCACCGTGCCGTTCTGGTTGAGCGCCACCCAGGCGTGCGAACCGCCGTGCGCCCACTCGGTGACCAGGAACGAGTAGCTGCCGTGGCCGCCCAGTAGCAGTTGGTCGTGCAGGTTGCGGTAGCCCCGGTCGGCGGCCTGCCGCGCCTGCGCGGCGTCCGAAGGGTGGCCGGGCGCGAGGAGTTTCTGGAAGCGCCCGCCGGTCACGTCCTCCACCCGACCGGGGCCGCCCGCCTCGCCACGGATGGGGCGCCGGATGTCACCGTCCAGGTAGCCGTCGAAGGTACGAGGCGCCGACACGCGGGGCCGCCCGTGCACCCACGTCTCGAACAGTGACAGCGTGCAGTCCAAGCAGTTGATGCCTCGGGTGGCGTCGGCCGCGGGACCGCCGTCGTTGAGGAGCCGGAACCAGCCGCCCTGGCGGGGGTCGGCGGTGCGGGCGACGGCGCCGTTCGGCTCGCGGGGCATCTGCCGTTCGACGTCGACCTGGTGCAGGGCGAGCGGTGGACGGAGTCCTCCGGGCTGCCCGTACGGCCGGGAGTCGTCGATGGGCGGCGGACCGTCGTCGCCGGTGAGCCTGGACGGGCCGGCTGTCTCCACCGCGCCGAGCGCGAGCGCGCCCACGTCCCGGTTGGCGTGCTCGAAGGTGGCGGTGATGTCCACGACCGGCGGGGCAGTGGTGCCAGCCAGCACCGCATCCGCCAGGTCACGCCATTCGGTGTACGCGCGAGTCTCCTCGTTCGCGGCGCGCTGCCAGCCGTCGGCCCACTGCCGGTTGCCGGCTTGGTGCAACTGCCGGGCGTAGGTGGCGTACTCGACGGCTCGGCGATCGTGCTCCACGGCACGGGTGCGCAGGCGGGCGGCCTCGGCCTGCCGGCGGTTGTTCTCGAACGCGATCCGCAGCGATTCGTAGTGGTCCTGGTAGCGCCGCCGCTCGGCGGCTTCCGCCGCGGCTGCCCACTGCGCCGCGTACGAGTCGTTGGTCTCGGGCTCGCGCACCGATGGGGCACCGAACGCGGCCACGTCGACGGGGATCGACGCCCTTCCCCGGGCCGGATGATCGGGTGCTCGCACCGGGGCGGGCGTCTCCCGCGTCGGAACGCGCGACGGTACGGCGAATCGACCCACCACCGGTGGGGTTGAGGCGACCGGCAGCGCTCCGTTGGTGGTGGTCGGGACGCCGAAGGTGACCGGCGCCGCTGGGCCGGGGGTGATCGTTGGTACGGAGGGTCCGGTCGCCGGAGTCCAGGCGGTCGGTCCGGAGGTGGTGGTGTGCGGCGAGCTGCCGGGGTGGGTCGGCGGCACACCGGTGGCAGCCGGCCCACTGCCCGATTCGAGCGGACCGACCACGGGCGAGGCCGCCACCGAAAGCCGCGGATCAGCACCGACCGCCGACGTGGCCGGATCGGCACTCACCGCCGGAAACACCGGATCGGCTCCGACCGCCGACGTGGCCGGGTTGGTGGTCGTCGACGAGAGCGTGGGGTCTGCCGCTACCTGGTGCGGTACGCCCGTTCCCACCCCGATTGGCCCGCCCGTCGACGGCGTCGCCTCGGACGCGCTCACCGGGCGGTCCGCCACGTCCACGTCGGACACCGCATCAACAGTCGTCGCTGACGACAGGTGCGCGTCGGGCACGACAGGAGACGCCAGCCCGGCTCGCCCTGACTGCTCGATGCCCGGAGACGTCTGCGCAGCCACCTGGTTCGTCGGCGACGCCGCGCCGGCCTCCGTCGCCTGCACGGGAACGTCAGCAGACGTGACGAGACCACCCGAAGCCACACCACCCGAAGCCCCCACTGCGGGCGAGACCGCCGCGGACGGGACCCCCGCGGAGGACGACGCTCCCGCATCCCCCGCGACAGGCAGCACAGACGGAAGGGAGGGACCCGCGAACGACGTGCCGGCGAGGGCGTTGGCCTGCGCGTCGAGCCGGGCGCGTAGCGCGTGGTCGGTCTGGCCGGTCGCCGAACCGGTGGCCCCGGACGCGGCGGCGCGCGCCACGTTCTCCATCGAGGTCAGGCCCTGGCCGGTGGCCAGGCTCGCCGCGCCCTCGGCCAGCACCTCGCCGGTCATCTCCCGCCCCAGGTGCTCCCCGACCTTCGCCGTTCGCCCGGTCGCGTGCCGGCCCAGGCCGGCCAGCGGCGCCACCGCCCCGCCGGCGAGCCCGCCGACCGCCGAGGCACCGAGGTCGGTCAGGTCCAGGCCGTGTGCCCGCCCGGTGGAGTTCTGGTACGCCTGGGTGGCCAGGGTGACTCCGGCCTCCTCGGTGGCTTCCTCCAGCCCTTCCCGGGCGGCCCGCTTGGCGAAGCCGCGTGCACCACCTCGGGCGGCCTCCTTGGCGGCCCGCTCGCCGGCCTCCTTGAGCCCGTGTTTGAGGGATTTGCTGGCCAGCTGGCCCATCAGCCGCTTGAAGATCTGTTGAACCAGGAGCCGCGTCGCGGTGATCGCCACGCCGGCGGCCGGGGTTGCCGCACCGGCGGTGAGCACCGCCGCGACCGCCACGGAGAGCAACTCGACGACCAGGATGCCCAGCTCGATCCAGACTTCCAGCTTGGCGCCCTCGATGTCGCAACCGCACTCCTCGACCAGTCGGCCCAGGTCCGCCGTGACCGCGAGCAGCACGGGCAGCGGGGCGTCGGCGCCCTCGGCGATCCCCCGCCAGGCCGCCTCGAACGCCGCGTCGACAGCCCCGACAGCGCCGTACCCGTTGTGCACCTCGATGGCGGCCGCGGCGGCGTCGGCGTGCGGCCCGGCGAGTACGGAGGCGACCGCGTACCACTGGTCGGCGAGGTCCCAGACGGCCCGCTCGTTGCCCTCCGGCCACTGCACACCGACGACCCAGTCGAGGGCCTCGTAGATCCAGCCGGGCACGTCCCACGGTGCGTGGTCCAGTGGGTGCGGGATGGGACTCGGCAGCACGCTCATCTCAGATCGCCGGCCGTCAGCGCCGGTCGGCGGCCCGGCCGACCCGGGCGGCGTTGGCCCCGTCGGTCTGCACGCTCGCGTCGACCGCCTCGACCACGTCGCTGCCCAGTTCGGTGAGCCGGTGCCCGACGCCGGCCCAGGCTCGCAGCACGGTCTGCTCGAACCCGCGGTAGTTGCGCTCGAAAGCCGCGCCCATGTCGTCGCGGCCCCACGGCCGGGCACCGCTGGCGGCCTCGATCGCGCCCCCCTCCGCCACACGACGGGCCGTCACCGCCTCGCCGGCGAGCGCCAGGTCGGCACCACCCCGGCGGGCCCGGGAGGGATCAAGCCAGAGCTGCCCGTCGGTCATGCCTTCGCCTCACCTTTGCCGAGTGCGGCGTCGGCCCGGCCGAGCAGCGCGGCGTAGTCGCCGGTCTTGAGGAAGTCGGTCGCTCCGGAGCCGGCCGGCATGCTCTCGGCGACGAGGTCGCGGGTGGCGTCGGCGGCGGCGGTCGCGGCCGCCCGGATCGTTTCGGTGATTTTTCGGCCGAGCGCGCCAGCGTCGCGGTCCCGGTAGATGGCCGGCGTCAGCTCGACCTCGATCAACTGGCCCTGCGCGCTCACTGTCGCCGTCACCTGCCCGTCGGCGGACCGCCGGGTCACCCGTAGCGCGGCAAGCCGCGTCTGGAGGGTGTCCAAACCGGACCTGAGCTGCTGATATTGCCCGTACACGTCGTCGAATCGGGCCCGTAGGTCGCGATTGACGCCCCGGTCCGCCTGTTCGTCCACCGCCGCCCCTCCCGTCACCGTCGGTAGAGCGAAACAATACCGGCCGCCATCGATCCGTGTAGTCCGGTAGTTTCAATGCGTGATCGACCGTCAACAGGCCGAGCAGCTCGCGGCCACCTGGGCCCGCCGTGACTCGCAGCGCCTCGGCCACGAGTGCACCGCGATGGTCGACGAGTTCGACCTGGGTTACGTCATCACGTCCGTCGTGCCCACCGAGGTGCGCACGGTGCCGGGTGACCTGCCGACGACAGTCATCGACAAGCAGACCGGCAAGGTCACCACCTGGCCCCGGGTGCCGAGCACTGTGGTGGCGGAGCTGTACCGGCGCAGCCAGCCGGCCGGGCCGACCGCTCCCCGCACCGTCGACCCGTCGAGCCTGCTGGTCCGGGAGATCCACCGGGGCGCCACCCCGAACACCGCCGCGCACCTGACCATCGACGGGCGGATCTGGACGGCCCAGGGCACGAGGGCCGACGTGCCACTCAACCATCACCCGCTCGTGCGCGACTATCTCCAGCAACTGCCCCCGGGCGAGCTGGTCCGCGGCGGGGCGGCGCACGCGGAGCTGATCGTGGTCTCCGACGTCCTGCACGAGTACGACCACCGCCGCGCCGCCGAGGGCATCGCGCCGATGGGGCGGGCCGAGGCAGCCGCGCTCCTGGAGGACGCCCGCTTCGAGATCTTCCGGATCCGTGAGCCGGGTGATCCCGCGGGTGGGCCCGCCGAGCGGCCCTGCGACTCGTGCATCAGCTTCCTGGTGCGGGCGAACGTCCTGCCGGAGTCGGCTCGCGCCTACACCGAGACCTGGAACGCGCCGGAGGCACCCGACTCCGATCCTGGGCGCTTCCCGGCGGAGGTCGCCAACGCGCTGGTCGCGGCGGGTTGGCGGCCACACATCGGGGATCAAATCATGGCCGCCGCCGCGGTACGCGACGTCACGTCGGTGGCGGGGCGGAACCATCGGCACGAGGTCTTTCCCGCCGCCGTGGAGGCGCTCACCGCGTTCCCCAGTCTGGTCGGCGCGCGGCGCGGTCGGGGCGAGCAGGTGTGGATCTCCCGTTTCGACATCCGCCCGCACACCATCGCGCACACCGCCGACACCCTCGCGGACTTCGGCGCGGTCCTCGGCGTACGCCTCTTTCCGATCGGCACCGAGCAGCAGGACAGCATCCTGGCGGTGGACGAACGCGGTCGGGTCTTCGCGCTCGATCAGGCCGGTGAGTGGTTCCTCGGCGACACCATCGACGCCGCGTTGATCACTCTGCTGCTCGGCCGCTCCCCCGCCCGGGTTCGCGACGACGGCACCTGGCAGGCCGACTAGCCCGCCGAGTAGCCGGAGGGAGTCTCACTGGCTGCGCCTCAATCTACGTCGCTAGCGACTTCGTCAAGTCCCTGAGCTGCGGGTAAGCGGTAAGGTCAGGACGTTCATCGCGCCGAACTCTCGCAGGCGGCCACGGGCCAGCCCGGCTGAGCCGATCGCCGCGGCTCCCACGGCTGCCGCCAGCCGTACGACGCGCGGGCGGGTTCGCATACCCGCGAGGGCTCCCAGGCCCCAGCCGGACGCCACTGCGAGCGGTAGCCCACCCCGACGAGCCCGCACGACTGAGGTGGCCACCGCGGCGGAGACCGCGAGCAGGCCCGCCGTCGCGGGCCCCACCACCTTTGGCGTGTTTCGATCCGCTCGTGCGGCAACGACGTTGACGGCGCTTGCCAGGACCGTCCACCCCAGCAGTAGCCCGGTGCTGACCGGCGTGACAGCGTTCAGGCCCGTCGCCCGGGGTGCCTGCTGAAGCTGGACGTGGGCGGTCGCGGCAAGGCCCGCGGCGACCGGCAACAGGTACGGGGTGAGCGCGAACCGGTCGGTCTGGGCGGCCAACGACCATGCGGCGTTAACCGCGTACGCGCCTGCCAGAGGCCAGCCTGTCCGGCGGCTCAGCGTGCTGATGCGGCCTGCCGGTAGGCACTGGCCCAGCGTCGACGCGACACAGCTTCCGAAGATCGGCGCCCAAATGGCGAAGGCGTAAGGCGGTGGGGTGATCACGGTGTCGTACCGATCGGTCCGCTCGCCCTGGCCGATCACCGCGCCCAGGGTGGGCACCGCGACGAAGGCGGCGCACGTGGCGGCCAGAGCGATCGAACGTTCGTTGTCCATCGGGGCCTCTCGCA
Organism: Micromonospora sp. D93; assembly: GCF_018070365.1. NCBI lineage: Bacteria > Bacillati > Actinomycetota > Actinomycetes > Micromonosporales > Micromonosporaceae > Micromonospora > Micromonospora sp. D93. The sequence goes on from NZ_JAGPXW010000007.1 coordinate 74,078, forward strand.
ATATAGCTTAGTTTCTAAGCTACCTTACGATGGGCGGCGTGAACCAGCAACCGCACCAACTGGCGTGGGCGGTGCACCACCTGGCAGCCGCCGCGGCCGAGGTGGACGCCTCGATAGCCCGCCGGATGAACTTGAGCGCCGGCGACTACCTGGCGCTCAAGCACCTGTTCGTCGCCGACGACCCACTCGGCCCGGTGGAACTGGGCCGCCTGCTGGGCCTTTCCTCCGGTGCTGCGACCGGGTTGGTGAACCGCCTGGAGCAAGCCGGTTGGGTCCGCCGCGAACTGCGCACAGACGACCGCCGGCGCCAGACCCTCACGACAACGGTGAAGGCGAGCGAGACGCTGTTACGCGAACTCCGGTCATTGACCGAGGACATCGACCGCGCGGCCGGCCGCCTGGCACCCGACCAGCGCCGTCTGGTGACCGACGCGCTCCTTGAGTTAGCTCAACTGCACCGTAGGCACGCCCGGTGACCAGCCGATCCGAAGATCGCCCCACCGGGGTGACGGCAGCGTCGACCTGGTCGGGCGCGGCAACTGTGGCACGCCCCACCGGGCGGCGTCGTACGCGTGGTGGACTGTCAACTCCCCCCTCGCCGGTGGCGGGGCGGGAGGCGACGAAGAAGGGTGCGGGCACCACGCCGAGCAGCGAAGCCACGTGATGGGTCGACGGAAACAGTCGCGATAACCCTTGTCTGCCGCGAATTCAGTAGCGAAGATGGCAGAGAGATTGCGATAACCGCCGTAGAACCGCGCCCCCGGCCCCCTTCGGAGTGATCCCGTCATGAGTGACCAGCAGCAGCTGCGCAACTTCGTCAACGGCGCCTACGTCGACCCGGCCGATGGCGGTTACGCCGACCTGGTCGACCCCTGCACGGGTGAGGTGTTCGCCCAGGCCCCGATCTCCGGCCCCGCCGACGTGGACGCGGCGATGAACGCCGCCGCCACGGCCTTCGAGAGCTGGCGGGAGGTCACCCCCGCCGAGCGGCAGCGGGCGCTGCTCAAGCTCGCCGACGCCGTGGAGGCGCGCGCCGCCGAACTGGTCGACGCCGAGGTGCGCAACACCGGCAAGCCCCGCCAGCTCACCGCGGAGGAGGAGCTTCCCCCGGCGGTGGACCAGTTCCGGTTCTTCGCCGGCGCCGCCCGGATGTTGGAGGGGCGGTCCGCCGGGGAGTACCTGGCCGGGCACACCTCCTACGTGCGGCGTGAGCCGATCGGCGTCTGCGCGCAGGTCACCCCCTGGAACTACCCGCTGATGATGGCGGTCTGGAAGATCGCCCCGGCGCTCGCCGCCGGCAACACTGTGGTGCTCAAGCCGTCGGACACCACTCCGGTGTCGACGCTGCTGCTCGCCGAGATCGCCGCCGAGTTCTTCCCGCCGGGGGTGTTCAACGTGGTCTGCGGCGACCGGGACACCGGTCGTACCCTCGTGTCGCACCCGACCCCGCAGCTGGTGTCGATCACCGGCTCGACCCGCGCGGGCATGGAGGTGGCCGCCGCGGCGGCCCCCGACCTGAAGCGGACCCACCTGGAGTTGGGCGGCAAAGCCCCGGTGGTGATCTTCGACGACGCGGACGTGGCGGCGGCCGCCGAGGCCATCGCGCTGGGTGGCTACTTCAACGCCGGGCAGGACTGCACGGCGGCCACCCGGGTGCTGGCCGGCCCCGGCATCCACGACGACTTCGTGGCGGCCCTCGCCGAGCAGGCCCGCAACACGAGGACGGGCGCCCCGGACGACGCCGACGTGCTCTACGGTCCGCTGAACAACGCCAACCAGCTCACCCGGGTCAGCGGCTTCGTCGACCGACTGCCGGACCACGCGGCGATCCAGACCGGCGGGTCCCGGCAGGGCGAACGCGGTTACTTCTACGCGCCGACAGTAGTCTCCGGGCTGCGTCAGGCCGACGAGATCATCCAGGACGAGGTGTTCGGGCCGGTCATCACCGTGCAACGCTTCGCCGACGAGGACGAGGCGGTGCGCTGGGCCAACGGCGTCGACTACGGCCTGTCCGCGTCGGTCTGGACGCGGGACCACGGCCGGGCCATGCGGATGACCCGTCGACTGGACTTCGGGTGCGTCTGGGTCAACACGCACATCCCGTTCGTCTCCGAGATGCCGCACGGCGGCTTCAAGCACTCCGGGCACGGCAAGGACCTCTCGGTCTACAGCCTGGAGGACTACACCCGGATCAAGCACGTCATGCACAACCTGGAGAGCTGAGCCATGCCGTCGAGCGAGGAGCTGCACAAGCGGCGCGGCGGTGCGGTGGCCAGGGGCGTCGGCAGTGTGATCCAGTCCTACGTGGACCGCGCGTCCGGCGGGACGGTCACCGACGTCGACGGCCGGGAGTGGATCGACTTCGCCGCCGGCATCGCCGTGACAAGCGTGGGCAACTCGGCCCCGAGGGTCGTCGAGGCGGTCCGGGCGCAGGTGGAACGGTTCACCCACACCTGCTTCATGGTCGCGCCGTACGAGTCGTACGTGGCGGTGTGCGAGCAGCTCAACGCGTTGACGCCCGGCGGGTTCGAGAAACGCTCGGCGTTGTTCAACTCCGGCGCGGAGGCGGTGGAGAACGCGGTGAAGGTCGCCCGGCACGCCACCGGGCGGCCGGCGGTCGTGGTGTTCGACCACGCGTACCACGGCCGGACCAACCTGACCATGGCGTTGACCGCGAAGAACATGCCGTACAAGCACCGGTTCGGGCCGTTCGCCGGGGAGATCTACCGGGTGCCGATGTCGTACCCGCTGCGCGACGGCGGGCTCTCCGGCACGGACGCGGCGGCACGGGCCGTCGAGATGATCGAGAAGCAGGTCGGCGGGGAGAACGCCGCCGCGCTGCTCATCGAGCCGATCCAGGGGGAGGGTGGCTTCGTCGTACCCGCGCCGGGTTTCCTGCCCGCGCTGCGTGCCTGGGCGACGGCGGCCGGGGTGGTCTTCGTCGCCGACGAGATCCAGACCGGTTTCTGCCGTACCGGTGACTGGTTCGCCTGTCAGCACGAGGGCGTCGAACCCGACCTGGTGACAGTGGCCAAGGGCATCGCCGGTGGCCTGCCGCTGGCCGCGGTGACCGGCCGCGCCGAGCTGATGGACGCGGTGCACGTGGGCGGGCTGGGTGGCACGTACGGCGGCAACCCGATCGCCTGCGCCGCGGCGCTGGCCACCATCGAGACCATGCACGAGCTGGACCTGGCCGGCGCGGCCCGACGGATCGAGTCGGTGCTGGTCCCCCGGCTACGGGCCATCGCCGAGCGGGACGCCCGGGTCGCCGAGGTACGCGGCCGGGGCGCGATGCTCGCCGTGGAGCTGGTGCTGCCGGGCACGCTCACCCCCGACCCGGTCACCACCGCGGCGATCTCGGCGGCCTGTCACGCCGCCGGCCTGCTCACCCTGACCTGCGGCACGTACGGCAACGTGCTGCGCTTCCTGCCCCCGTTGGTGATCTCCGACGGGCACCTCGGTCGGGGTGCCGACCTGCTCGACGCCGCCTTCGGGTGAGCGGCAGAGCAGGCTGAGCCGCTGAGCCGCTGAGCGGCGGAGCAGGCTGAGCGGCGGAGGGGCCCGGTGCACGGGCCCCTCCGCCAATGTCAGCGAAGCACCTCGACCGTGTTGCGGCGCACCAGGTTCTTGCCCGGCTCGCGGATCTGCTCCATCGCGGCGGAGTTGAGCAGCACGCAACTGCCTGACGGGCCGGTCACCGTCACAGTGGTCGCCCGGTTGTTGTCCAGGTTCGTCACCCGCAGCCGGGTGCCCACCGGGAACTGCCCGCTGGTCGCCGCCGGCCCGGCCGCCTCCTCGAAGAAGGTGATCGCCCCCGAGCACACCGATTGCGGTGCCGGGCCGGACGCGCCGGGCGACGCGGCACCCGGGCGGACGGTGCCGGGGGCCGGTGCGCCGGCGTTCGGGGCCGCGCCGTCGACGCGTTCCACCACGTTGCGGCGGATCACGTTCTTCCCCGGCTCGCGGACCAGCTCCATGGCCGCCGCGTTGAGCAGCACGCAACTGCCAGACGGGCCGGTCACCGTCACAGTGGCCGCCCGATTGTTGTCCAGGTTGGTCACCCGCAACCGCGTACCCACCGGGAACCGGTCGCTGGTCGCCGCCGGCGCCCCGCCCTCCGCCGAGAAGGTCACCGAGCCGGAGCACACCGACGACCGTGCCGGGGCCGTGTCGGCGAACCCGAAGCTGGTCCCCACCGACACGCCCACCGCGGCGAGCACCGCCACACTCGCCGCCAGCACGTGCCTGCGCTGCACCCTCATCGCCGTCACTCCCGTCCTCGGTGGTGTCCTTCACTCACCGGTACGGACCGGAGCGCCCTACCGTTCAGCCGGCACGGGTATCGATCGTGCGGCGGCCAGGTCCACCGGCCCGTACCGGGTGTGCGGCGCCCCGGTGATCAGCGCCCAGTAACGATCGCCGTACGACCAGTGCCACCACTCGGTCGGGTAGTTCACCATCCCCGCGCCGCCGAGAGCGTCCACCATGATCTGCCGGTGCCGCCGGGCGGTGCCGCCGATCGTCGGCGCGTCGGTGAAGCAGGCGTCGGCGCTGTCCTCCGGGGTGGCGTCGATGGCCGTGCCCAGATCCAACTCCACACCGTCGTCGGTGCAGAGCGTCAGGTCCACAGCGCCGCCCGTGCTGTGCGGGGCAACCTCGACCGGTGAGACGAACTTCGTGGTCTCCCGGTGCAGCCGCTGCGGCGACCAGTCCGGGTGCCGTCGGCGCAGCTCGTCGCGGTAGCCGGTGAAGATGGCCAGTTGCGCCTGGTAAGGCCGGTAACCCTCGACCACCAACAGGCGCAGCCCACCCGGCAGGGCACGCTGCGCGGCCAGCAGGCGGTCCACGACACCGGCGCGCAACCGGGCGTACGCCCCGGCCGGGTCCACCGCCCGGCCGTCGAGCCGCAACTCCGGCAGCTCACGCAGGTCCACGAACTCCTCGCCGTCGTCGGCGCTGGGCACCGCCGCCACCCGGGGGTCGGAGAGCAGGATCATTTGACGCTCCCCGCCGTGCTCGCGGACCGTTCCGCGTGCCGGGCCCGGGCCAACTCGACGAGTCGGTCCACCACCTGCCGATAGCTGACCCCGATGGCGGCCCACACCTTCGGGTACATCGAGTGCGCGGTGAAGCCGGGCATCGTGTTCAGCTCGTTGACGTACAGCTCACCGACCGTCTCGTCGTAGAAGAAGTCGACCCGGGCCAGACCCCAACCGCCGATCGCGGCGAACGCGCGCAGCGACAGCTCACGGACCCGCGCGGTCACCTCGTCCGGCAACACTGCGGGAACGATCATCGGGTCGGCGTCACCGAAGTACTTCTGTTGGTAGTCGAACCAGCCGCCGCTGACCTGCACCTCGCCCACCGCCGACGCCTCGGGACGCCAACCACCGAGCACAGCGCACTCCAACTCCCGGCCGGCGACCCCCTGCTCAACCATGACGAGTTGGTCGTGGCGAAGCGCCTCCTCCACGGCGGCGGCCAGGTCGTCACCCTCTCCGACGCGGGAGATGCCGATCGACGAACCCATGCTGGCCGGCTTGACGAACAGTGGCCGGGTCAGCCCGGTCACCAGCTTCTCCGGGTCGTCGACCGCCCGGTAGGTGTGCGCGTCGAACGACACGTACGGAGTGACGGGGATGCCCTCGGCGCGCAGCGCCCGCTTCATCGCCACCTTGTTCATGCCCACCGCCGAGGCGAGGATGCCGCACCCGACGTACGGCACGTTCAGTGACTCCAGCAGCCCCTGCACCACACCGTCCTCGCCGTACGGGCCGTGCAGCACCGGGAAGACCACGTCCAGCTCGGCGTGCACAGCGCCGGGGGCGTTACCGGCGGACACCTGCACAACGCCCGGACGCGGACCGGCCCGCAGCTCGACGGCCGGCCCGGTCACCACCAACTGGTCGTCGATGGCCCGCTCGCCGGCCGGCCGGTCGCGCAACTCGGCCAGCAGCGCGTCGGGCATCAACCGAAAACCGCCGCTGCGGGTGACGCCGATGGCGACAGTTCGGTAGCCGCCGCCGGCGAGCGCCCGGGCCACCCCGAGCGCCGAGGCACAGGAGACCTCGTGCTCTGCCGACGGTCCACCGAACAGGATTCCGATCCGAACTGGCGCGCTCACGCGGCGACCCCTTCCCCGGTCACGTCGGCGGATTGCGGGGCCATCAACCGGGCCACCAGCGCCGCCTCCACGTTTCCGCCGGTCAGCACCACGCCGACCGTCCGCTGCCGGTCGCTCGCCGGTGCCGTTCGGCTTTCGCCGGCCGGCGGAAGCCGGAGGGCGCCGGCCAGGCCCGCCGCCCCGGACGGCTCGGCGAGCACCTTGAGCTCCGTCAGGATCAGCCGGAACGCCGCAGCGATCTCGTCGTCGTCGACCCGGACGACCCCGCGCAGCGTGTTCCGCACGATGGCGAACGGCAGCTCACCCACGCAGGACGGCCGCAGCCCGTCCGCGATGGTGGGCGCCGGCACGACCGGCACCCGAACACCGGCCGCCAGGCTGCGGGCCAGCGAGTCGCAACCCACCGGCTCCACGCCGTACACCTCGATGTCGGAGCCGGCGGCGGCCAGGCACGCGCCGGCAACCCCGCCACCACCACCCACCGGTACGACAAGCGCGTCCAACGGCGTCCCCGCGCGCTCGGCGTCCTCGATCAATTCCAGGCTCGCGGTGCCCTGCCCGGCGATCACGTCCGGGTGGTCGTACGCGTCGATGACCGGATGACCGCTCTCGTCGCTGAGCCCGTTGGCCATCGCCATCCGCTCCTCGACGCCGGTGCCCGCGAAGACCACCCGCGCCCCCGCCGCGCGCGCCCGGTCGACCTTCGTCGGCGCCGCGTCGACCGGCAGCACCACTGTCGCCGCGAGCCCGTGCTGCCGGGCCGCCAACGCCACCGCCACCGCGTGGTTGCCGGTGCTCTGCGCGATCACTCCGGTGTGGCCGGCCGCGGCGAGGCGACCAACGGCGCGCAGCGCGCCCCGCATCTTGTACGAGCCGCCGTGCTGAAGGTTCTCCGCCTTCAGCAGCACCCGCGCACCGGCGAGTTCGTCGATCACCGGGGACCGCAGCACTGGTGTGCGGACCACGCGACCGGCAAGCCAGCGGCTGGCCTCCTCGACATCGGCCCGGACCTGGCCAACGGTGCGTGTCATCGTCTCTCCTTTTCGGGCACACCACAGGCGGGATCCAGCGGTACGTGGACCCCGGAAAAGGTGGGTGGACGTGTCAGTTCACTGTGGGTAGCTGGACGTCGACCCGCAGGCCGCCGTACTCGGCGGGCCGGGCCGCGATGATGCCGTCGTGGGCCTGGGTGATCGAGCGGGCGATGGCCAGACCCAGGCCGGCCCCGCCGCCCTGCGAGGTCCGGTCCCGGGCGAGCCGGCGGAACGGCTCGAACAGACCGGCCACCGCCTCGGCCGGCACGGGCTGGCCGGTGTTCACCACGGACAGCGCGGGCACGCCGCTCACCACGACTGTCAGCGAACCGCCCGGCCGGTTGTACTTGATCCCGTTCTCCACCAGGTTGGTGACCAGGCGTTCCAGCAGCACCCGCTCGCCGACGACGATCCTGGGTTCGAGATGGGTGTCCACCGTGACTTCGGCTTCCCGGGCCCGGTCCAGGTACCCGGCCAGCACCGCCTCCACGATCGTGTCCAACCGCTGCGGAATCCGCGAACGGAGGCCCTGGTCACTCTCGCTGAGCGCCAGCAGGCCCTCGATCAGGCGTTCGTTGCGCTCGTTGGTCTCCAACAGCTGACTGGTCAACAACTCCAACTGCTCGCCGGTGAGCGCCCTGGCCATGCCGACCTCGATCAGCGTCCGCTGCACCGCGAGGGGCGTCCGCAACTCGTGCGAGGCGTTCGCGGCGAACCGCCGCTGCCCCTCGTACCCGGCGGAGACGCGTTCCATCATCTCGTCGATCGCCCGGGACAGCCGGGCCAACTCGTCGCTGCCCCGGGGCCGGATCCGGTGACCGAGATTCTGCGGGCCGAGGTGCCCGATCGGCCCGGCCAGGTCAGCGACCGGGCGCAGGCACCACACCGCGGCGAACCAGAGCGCCACCAGGACGGCCACTGTCACGAACAGGACGGCCGCCAGGGGCAGCATGAACGCGCCCGGCCGCACGTCGCGACACACAGCCGACAACCCGGGCATGGGCAGGTCACAGAACTGCTGCCCCCAGGTCCAGGTCACCGCCGACAGCCACTTGCCCATTGCCGGCAGCACCGGGCCGGCCAGCAGCGCCAGCAGCCCCACCAGCAGCACCCGACGTCGGGGCGTCCAGCTCACGCCGTACCGCCGATGCGGTAGCCGGCCTTCGGAACGGTGTGGATGATCGCGGGACCGCCGAGCTTCTTGCGCAGCGTCATCACGGTGACCCGTACGGCGTTGGTGAACGGGTCGGCGAACTCGTCCCAGGCCTGCTCCAGCAACTCCTCGGCGCTGACCACCTGACCGTCCGCGCGCAGCAGCACGTGCAGCACCGCGAACTCCTTCGGACTCAACGCGAGCGGGCGGCCGTCCCGGGTGGCCACGTGCCGGCCCACGTCCAGCGCCAGGCCATCCTGGGCGAGCACCGGCGGCAACGCCGGCGTGGACCGTCGCCCGAGAGCCTGCACCCGGGCCACCAACTCGGCGAAGGCGAACGGCTTGGTCAGGTAGTCGTCCGCGCCGAGGCCGAGGCCCTCCACCCGGTCCCGGATACCGGCCGCCGCGGTGAGCAGCAACACCCGGGTGCCGACCTGCGAGTCGGCGATGCTGCGACATACCTCGTCGCCTGTGTGCCCCGGCATGTCCCGGTCCAGCACCGCGACGTCGTACCGGTTCACCCCGACCCGCTCCAGCGCCCCGTCACCGTCGTAGCAGACGTCGACGGCCATCGACAGGCGGCGCAGCCCTTCGGCCACCGTGTCCGCCAACAACCGCTCGTCGTCCGCCACCAGCACCCGCACGTTTTTCCGCTCCCCCAGTTCGGCTTGCCCGGCCATACCGTCGCAGGCCCGGGTTAAGGGTTCTGTAAGCACCCGCCGCAGCCATCCTCCACGCGAGTGTCCAGCGGGCAAACCATCGCAAGCCAGACCCGATCAACTTCGTACCCGTGTCACCCCACCTGCGCAGTCCGTCCCCCCGGCCACGAGAGGTGCCACGCAAAGGTGAGCTGCATCACGAGCAACGGAGCAGATCTCCCCTGCGCTCACCCTGGAGTTCCCCGCCCCACCCCGCCCCGCGCCGCCCCGCCCCGCCCCCGCCCCGTCGATCTTGCACTTTGTGTTGCCCAAATGTCCCTAAGGCGTTATCTGTCGGGACAGGAAGTGCAAGATCGACGGAGGTGAGGGGTGCAGGCGTGGTTAGGCGAGGGCGGCGCGGATGGTGGCTTCGATGTGTTGGGGACGGCCATAGAGGTCACGGTCGGTGAAATAGCGCATCCGCCAACCGGCCGCATCCAGCCAGTTGACACGTTCCCGGTCGTGCCTGAGTCGGTCACGGTCCAGGTGCGACAGTCCGTCGTACTCGATGCCGATTCGGTGTTCGCGGTAACCCAGGTCGAGCCGGTACAGAGGGATGCCATGGCGGTCGGCCACCCATAGCTGCGGCTCCGGCGGGGGCAACCCTCCGTCGATCAGGATCAGCCGCAACTGACTTTCCTGTCGGCACTCCGCCCTACCGTCCGCCAGCGGTATGAGTTGCCGGGCCTGACGGACACCACGCAAGGCGTCGTGTGCCGCAACCTCGGCCAGCAGGTCATCCTGGGTGACCAAGCCCGACCGGAGCGCGGCGTCGAGCACCGGGAGCGCGTCGAGCCGCCGAACGGCGCGAGCCAGGTCGACTGCACAGCGAGCCGCCGGTACGCAGGGCAGACCTCCGACAAGGACCGGCCGAGCGGGTAGAACCGTCCGGTGAACGACCACCCCGGGCAGACGCGGCTTTGGCACCTCGGCGGGCAGCTGGATGTGGATCAGATCGTCGCGCAGTACCCCGAAGCCGTATCGGCGAGCGGCACTCTGCCTCGCCAACATCGCTCCATCGGGTAGCCGGAGCATCAGGGCACGCAGTTCGTCATCATCGCTGCAGGGTTTGTCGGCGTAGACCCCTCTGCGCACGCGCAGCAATTCGGCGTGGTCGAGCCGGGTACGGATCCGTCCAACGGTGAGCTTCCGCATCAGCGCGTCGGTACGCCACAACTGAGTAGCCATGACGGCAGGCTGACCAATCCAGGACCTCAGCGATGCCCCGCAATGACCACCTGTGGAAAACCGCGCCCCCTGTGGAAACCCCCAACCCCAACCCCTCCCGTGCTAGCGCCCCACCCCGAAATCCCCACCCCGGACCCCCACCCCCGCGATCTTGCACTATCTGTCGCCGATACGCCCGATAAGAGACGAAAAGTGAGCACAGAAAGTGCAAGATCGCGGGGGCCGAGGGGGCGCGGGCCAGGGGTGAGGGGCGGGAGTTAGTCGCAGGCTATGCCGTCGCCGTCTCGGTCCAGGTCGTAGATGTCGTTGCCGATCACTCTGATCGGTCCCCTTACGTAGGCGGGGCCGTTGCCGCTGCCACCCGCGCAGTCGACGTCGCTGGCGATCGGGACGCAGCCGCTGTAGTTCGGGTCGCACTTGGACGACTGCGGCTTCTTGGTGCCGACGGCGGCGACCTGCGCCACCGGCTGCTTCGTCACGACGGACTTGACCAGCTTCTTCGCCGTCCGCACGCCGTCGGTGGTGGTCACCTCGTACGTCAGGGTTCGTACGCCGTTCACGCCCTTGGTCCGGACGACCCGCTTGCCCTCGGCCAGGGACGAGTCCTTGACGGTCCGCTCGCTGTACCGGACCGTGGCCTGCTCCGTCACGGTTGTCACCTGCACCACGGGCGCGGGCGCCGCCGACGACGACGCCGTGGCGGGCACCGACGAAGGCACCGTGGAGGGCACAGCAACGGGCGACTCGGTCGGTTCGCCGGGCGCCGCCAGGATCGGCTGCTGTGCCGCCTCGGCGGCGGTGCCGGTTTTGGTCGGTTCCGGCTCGCCGGTCAGCGCGCCGACGATGGCCGTGCCGGTGCAGCAGAGCAGCAGGATCGACAGGGTCACCGAGCCGAGGATCACGGCGACCCGGCGGGCGGGGGTGGCCCTGCGGAACCAGTTCGGTCGGGGCGTCTGGTCGAACGTTGGCGGGTACGGCGGCCCCGGGTTCTGTGGTGGTTGCATCGTCACGGCGATGAGTGTCGTCGCAAACACGGCCTGCAATATCCACCGTCGCGCTCGTCACCTGCGCCTTTCGCTCACCGCGGAAGATCGGTGGGCACGCTCGCGGTCGACGAGTCGACAGGCGCGGCAACCCGGCAGGTCACCAGGGCAGGGCCGATCGTGCGTGTGTCGGCATCAACAAAAGCCGCGAATCAGCACGCACCGGATCGACAGGCGATCGATTGTCCAACGGCGACGGCAAAACTGTCGCGATGCTGTCAGCGGGTCAGCTCACCGCTCCTCCATCGCCCATGGTGACCCGTAACCAACCAGCAGGTCGAGGAAGGGCAGCGGGGGCAGCGCCTCCGGTCCGAGCACGCCGACACCGGTCCAGGCGCCGCTGGCGAGCAACTCCAACGCGACGACCGGGTTGACGGCGGTCTGCCAGACCACCGCCTGGTGCCCGTACTCCCGCATCGACCATTCGTTGTCGACCACGTGGTAGAGGTAGACCTCGCGGGGTTGCCCGTCGGGGCCGAGGCCGCGTACCCAGGTGCCGGCGCAGGTCTTGCCGCGCATCCGGGCGCCGAGCGTGGCCGGGTCGGGCAGACTCGCGGCCACCACGTCACGCGGGGAGACGTCGACTCCGCGTACCCGCACCGGGGAGACCGCGTCGAGGCCGAGCTTGTGCAGTGTCCTGAGCACCTCGATGAACTCGTCGCCGAGGCCGTACTTGAAGGTGACCCGCCGGGCCTTGACCCAGCGCGGGATGAGCAGCACCTCCTCGTGCTCGACGTTGACGCACTCGACCGGCCCGATTCCCTCCGGAAAGTGGAAGATCTCCGGCTCGGAGAACGGTTCGGTGGTGAACCAGCCCCGGTCCCTCTCCCAGACGACAGGTGGGTTGAGGCACTCCTCGATGGTGGTCCAGATGGAGAACGAGGGCGCGAAGTCGTACCCGTCGACTGTGAGGTTCGCGCCGTCCCGGACACCGATCTCGTCGATCTCGCTGAACAGTTCGTCGGCGGCGTACCTGGCGAACACGTCGGAGAGGCCAGGCTCGACCCCGATGCCGCAGAGCGCCAGCCGACCGGCCGCCGACCAGGTGTCGGCCAGCGCGAACTGTTCGTCGCCGAGCTTCACCCCGGTCCCCGCGTGTGACAGCGACATGGCCATGTCCAGGTAGTTCGCGCCGGCCGCGAACGCGCCGTTGAAGATCGGCATGACGAACCGCGGGTCGACGGCGTTCAGCACGTGCGTGATCTGGTGCTCCCGGCACAGCGCGGCGACCGCGTCTTCCGAGGAGGCGTCCACCTGGGCGGCGACGAAACGATCACCGTGCCCGGCGACCGCACGTTCGGCGCGAACGGGGTCGTGGTCGGCGACCACAACGATCTCGAAGAAGGTCCGTCGGGCGGCGATGGCTACGGCGGCGGAGCCGACGCCACCGGCGCCGACGAGGAGGACACGCATCAGGAATCAAACCCCAAACCGAAACGATCGAGAGTACGGAGCCAGAGGTCGCGCCGACCCTCGCGCGCGTCGGCGCGGGCCAGTGACCAGCGGGTGAGATTGATGCCGACCGCGCGGACGGGTTCCGGTGGGAACGGCAGTGGTTTGCGGCGAACCAGGTCGAGCCGGGTCAGCGGGGTGTTCCCGCCGTCGAGCAGGTCGAGCAGCACCCGGGCGCCGAAGCGGGTGGCCCCGACGCCGAGGCCGGTGTAGCCGGCCGCGTACGCCAGCCGACCGCCGTGGGCGGTGCCGAAGAACGGGCAGAACCGGGTGCAGGTGTCGATGACACCGCCCCAACGGTGGCTGAATCGCACGGCGGCGAGCTGCGGGAACGTGGTGAAGAAGTGGCGGGCGAGGGTGGTGAAGGTGGCCGTTCGTTGCTCCAGCTCGGGTGCGACCCGGTTGCCGTAGTGGTAGACGGCGTCGTAGCCGCCGAAGAGGATCCGCCCGTCGGCGGTGATCCGGTAGTAGTGGAACTGGTTGGCGGTGTCGGCGAGCCCCTGCCGGTTGCGCCAACCGATGGCGTCGCGCTGGGCCGGGGTGAGTGGCTCGGTCATCAGCACGTGGTCGTAGACCGGCACCAGGTAAGCCCGCAGCCGGCGCAGCAGCGGCGGGAACGCGTTGGTGGCCAGCACGACCCGTCGCGCCCGGATCGAGCCGGGTCGGCCGGCGGCCCGGGTGTCGGCCCGGTCGGGGTCGGCCGGGTGGTCGGCGGGATCGGTGCCGAGGGTGCTGGCGTGCAGCGTGGCGGTGTCGGCGCGCAGGCCGGTGACCCGGGTGTGCTCGTGCACGCGTACGCCGAGGTCGAGGCAGGCGCGGCGCAGCCCCCAGGCCAGCTTCGCCGGGTCCACCATGGCCACCCGGTCGGCGTCGAACATCCCACCCAGGTACGTCGGTGAGTGCACCTCGGCGCGCACCTCGTCCCGGTCGAGCAGCCGCACCCGGTGGCCGTACCGGCGGGCCAGGTCGGCGTCGGCGGCCAGCCCGTCGAGTTGGTACGGCTCGACGGCGACGGCCAGTTCACCGGTGCGCTCGAAGTCGCAGTCGATGTCGAACGTCGCGACGGTGGCGGCGATGGCATCCAGGTTCTCCCGGCCGAGGCGTTCCAGTTCGCCGACCTCGTCGGGGAACCGGTCGACGCCGTTGGCGAGGCCGTGGGTCAGCGAGGCGGCGCAGAACCCGCCGTTGCGCCCGGACGCGGCCCAACCGCAGGTGCCGGCGTCGACGAGCAGCACATCGCGGTCCGGGTCCGCCTGTTTTGCCAACAGTGCGGCCCACAGTCCGCCGTAACCGCCGCCGATCACCAGCAGGTCGGTGGAGTGCCGGCCAGCCAGTGGCGGCAGCGGGTCGGGGCGGTCCGGGCGATCGAGCCAGTACGGCACGGGTGCCACGTCGGCCAACGCCCGGCCGGTATGCGGGAGCGTCATGAGGGCCCACTGGTCGGAAGACCCGCATCCCGGAGGTTCATGTCGACCGACACGGGTGACCTGACGGGCCGCCCAGCAGGTTGGCCCGACGGGCCTGTCGGCCGCGCAGCATGCTGAGCCCCACGAGCAGCAGCGCAACCGCGAACATCGCGGTGCCGATCACGTTGACCTGCGGGGGGATGCCACGCTGGGCAGCGCCCCAGACGTACATCGGGAACGTGACTGTGGTGCCGGCGTTGAAGTTCGTGATGATGAAGTCGTCGAAGCTCAACGAGAAGGCCAGCAACGCGGCGGCCACGATGCCGGGCAGCACCAGCGGCAGGGTGATTCGTCGGAAGGTCTGCCACTCGCTGGCGTAGAGGTCCATGGCGGCCTCCTCCAGCCGCCGGTCCATCCCGGTGAGCCGCGCCTTCACGGTGACCACCACGAACGACACGCAGAACATCACGTGCGCGATCACGATGGTCCAGAAACCCTGCGGTACGCCCGCCGACACGAACAGCGCCAGCAACGACGTGCCCATCACCAACTCCGGGGTGGCCATCGGCAGGAAGATCAGCACGTTGATTCCGGATCGGCCACGGAAGCGGTGCCGGACCAGCGCGAACGCCATCAGGGTGCCGAGCACTGTGGCGACGACTGTGGCGATGAAGCTGATCTGCACGCTGCGGACCACCGCGTCACACATGTCCGAGGTGGCGCACGGCTGCCGCCAGTTGTCCAGTGTGAACTCGTTGAAGTCGTACGACAGACGGCTCGACGGCCGATTGAACGACAGCGCGGCCACCACCAGGATCGGCAGCGCCAGATAGCCGAGCACCAGCAACGCCACGATCATCACCCAGCGGTCCGCCAACCAACGCGAGAGCCGCATTAGAGGACCTCCTCCGTGCCGGCTCGACGCAAGTAGCCGAAGACCACCGCGAGGATCGCCGCCATCAGCAGGAACGACAGCGCGGCGCCCTGCGGGTAGTCCAGTCGGACCAGGAACGCCGAGTCGATGACGTTGCCGATCATGTATTCGTTCGGGGTGCCGAGCAGTTCCGCGTTGATGTAGTCGCCGCTGGCCGGGATGAAGAACAGCAACGTGCCGGCGACCAGGCCGGGCATGGACAGCGGCAGCGTCACCCGACGGAACGCCTGCACCGGGCTCGCGTACAGGTCGGTGGCCGCCTCCAGCAACCGGGGGTCCAGCCGCTCCAGGCTCGCGTACAGCGGCAGCACCAGGAACGGCAGGAAGTTGTACGTCAGGCCGAGCACCACAGCGAACGGGGTGGCCAACAGCCGACCGTCCGGGGCGAGCAGGTGCACGTCCCGCAGCAGACCGACGAGCGCGCCGTTGTCCGACAGGATCGTCTTCCAGGCCAGCGTGCGGACCAGGAAGCTGGTGAACATCGGCGCCACGACACACACCAGCAGCAGGTTCTTCCACCGGCCGGCCTTCTGCGCGATCGCGTACGCCAGCGGGTAGCCCAGCAGCAACGCCAGCACCAGGGCCAGCCCGGCGTAGCCGAACGAGCGCAGGAACTGCGGCCAGTACGCCTGCACCACGTCCGGGTAGTTGCCGACCGCCCAGGTCATCGCGTACCCGGTGGAGAGCGAGCCGCTCGGGTCGTACAGGCTGGCCGCCGCCAACTGCACAAGCGGCACACCGAAGAAGACGAGCAGCCAGGCCGCGCCGGGCAACAACAGGAGGTACGGCAGGAGTCGGCGTCGCCCGGACCGGGCTGCCGGTGGCGCGGGCGGCGGGTGCCCCGCTCCGGTGGGGGCCAGGAGGGTCACGACGACGCACCCACCGGCTCGTCGAGCACCGGCGACGTCCGGTCAGTGTCGGCGGCGTCGCGGGGCAGCAGAAACGCGTGCTGCGGATCCCAGTACGCGACTGCCTCGCTGCCGACCGCCACCCGCGTCGCCGTCCCGCTGTTGGCGGCGAAGACCGACAGCTCGGTGCCCCAGCCGGTGCGCAGCAGGTACTGCGTGCTGACTCCCACGTAGGAGGCGTCGGTGACCACCCCGGTGACGTGCTGATGCCCCACGGGCACCTGGTCGGCGGAGCCGACCAGAATCAGCTTCTCGGGGCGTACCCCCAGGTGGACCGGGCCGTGGTCGGCCCGGGACCGGCCCACGGGCACCGAGAAGCGCGTGCCGTGCGCCGTCACCGCGACGTCGCCGCCGCCGACGCCGGTGGCCTCGCCGGCGAGCAGGTTGGACTGGCCGAGGAAGCTCGCCACGAAGGCGGTGGCGGGAAACTCGTAGAGGTCGGCGGGAGGACCGAGCTGCTCGATCCGGCCGGCGTTCATCACCGCGACGGTGTCGGCCATGGTCATGGCCTCCTCCTGGTCGTGGGTGACGTGGACGAAGGTGATGCCCACCTCGGTCTGGATGCGCTTCAGCTCGATCTGCATCTGCCGGCGCAGCTTCAGGTCGAGAGCGCCCAGCGGCTCGTCGAGCAGCAGCACCTGCGGCCGGTTGATCAGCGCGCGGGCCAACGCGACCCGCTGCTGCTGACCGCCGGAGAGCTGGGCGGGACGGCGGTTGCCGTAGTCGTCGAGTTGCACCAGCGAGAGCATCCTGGTGACCTCGTCGTCGACCGAGCGGATGCCGCGTCGGCGCAGCCCGAAGGCGACGTTCTCGAAGATGCTGAGGTGCGGGAAGAGCGCGTAGCTCTGGAAGACGGTGTTGACCGGCCGCTTGTACGGTCGCAGCCGGGCGATGTCCCGGTCACCGAGCAGCACCTGGCCGCCGGTCGGCTCCTCCAGGCCGGCGATCATCCGCAACGTCGTGGTCTTGCCGCACCCGGACGCGCCGAGCAGCGCGAAGAACGAGCCCTGCTCGATGGTCAGGCTCAGGTCGTCGACAGCGGTGAAGACGCCGAACCGTTTGGTGAGGTTGGCCAGGCGCAGGTCGCCGGCGGGTGTCTCGCGCGCCATCCTCATCACGCCCCGATGACCTGTTGGAACTTGCCCTCGTACTCCTTCTCCTGCTTCTCGTCCAGGGCCATGAACACCTTGGACTTCGACAACAGCGCTTCGTCGGGGAAGATCAGCGGGTTGGCGGCCAGCCCGGGGTCGATCTTCTCCATCTCGGCCTGCGCGCCCTTGACCGGGCAGATGTAGTTGACGTACGCGGCGAGCTTCGCCGCGACCGCCGGCTCGTAGTAGTAGTTGATCAGCGCTTCGGCGTTGCCCTTGTGGGTGGCCTTGTTGGGGACCATCATGTTGTCGCTGTAGAGCATCACGCCCGAGTCCGGCGCGACGAACCGCACCTTCTCGTCCTCACCGGACAGTTGGATGACGTCGCCGGACCAGCCGATGCACGCGGCGATGTCACCCTTGGCCAGGTCGGGCGCGTAGTCGTTGCCGGTGAACCTGCGGATCTGCCCGGAGTCGACGGCCTTCTTGAGCTTGTTGAGGGCGTCATCGAACTGGGCGGCGGTGAAGTTCGCCGGGTCGTGCCCGTTCGACCCGAGCAGCAGGCCCATGGTGTCGCGCATCTCGCTGAGCGCTGTCACCTTGCCCTTGAGGTCGGGGCGGGTGAGCAGTTCGTCGACAGTCCGCAGTTCCTTGGTGACGTTGCCGTTGTACGCCAGTCCGGCGAGGCCGGACTGCCACGGGATGGAGATCCGGTTCTCCGTGTCGAAGGGGCGGTTGAGCAGCGACGGAAGCAGGTTGGCCTGCACGTTCGGGATCTTCGCCAGGTCCAGCTTCTGGATCCACCCGAGTCGGATCATCCGGGCCGCCATCCAGTCGGTCAGCACGATGATGTCCCGGTCGGTGCTCTGGCAGGCGGCGAGTTGGTTCTGCACCTTGCCGAAGAACTCGTTGTTGTCGTTGATGTCCTCGGTGTAGGTCACCTGGATGCCGGTCTTCGTGATGAACTCGTCGAGGCTCGGTCGCTTGGACTCGTCAGCGTCGTCCACGTCCATGTACTGCGGCCAGTTCGCGAAGGCGAGTTTCTTCTCGGTGCCGGAGAGATCCTCACTGATGCAGCCAGCTTCGGTCTGCTGCGCGCCCTTGGTGCCGCAGCCCGCGAGGCTTCCGCCCATGGTGAGCAGGGCGGCCGAACCGAGAGTGCCGGTGAGCAGTCCACGCCGGGAGAGGGGCCGGAGGGGAGTACGCATGACGACTCCTAGGGGTCAGTGCCATGGACGACTGATCCTGACATGAGGTGACCTCCCTTACAAGGGATTCCGTTGCGGGAATAGCGATGTACGACGAAATACGCCAGACTACGCGGGGATACACGCGCGACATCATGATTCGGGACATGGGGAGCGGTCAATGACAAACCGGCAGCACGAGAACAGCAATGGCGGTCGACGCGTCGCTGTCCGTGACGGCGCCAATCACGCTCTGCTGGATGACGTGGCCAAGCAGATCATCGAGCAACTCCAGGAGGACGGCCGCCGCCCGTACGCGACGATCGGCAAGGCGGTGGGGCTGTCCGAGGCGGCGGTCCGTCAGCGGGTGCAGCGGCTGCTCGACTCCGGCGTGATGCAGATCGTGGCGGTGACCGATCCGCTCCAGCTCGGCTTCAACCGGCAGGCGATGATCGGCCTACGTACCGACGGCGACCTGGAAGCGGTCGCGGACCGGCTCGCCGAACTGGACGAGGTCGACTACGTGGTGATCACCGCCGGGTCGTTCGACCTGCTCACCGAGGTGGTCTGCCGCAACGACGACCACCTGCTGGAGATCCTGCAGCGGCTGCGCGCGGTGCCCGGGGTGCTCTCCACCGAGGCGTTCGTCTATCTCAAGCTCCGCAAGCAGACCTACACCTGGGGTACGGCCTGACCGACCGCGCCGACGAATGACGCCCAGGCGGTCGGCGCGAAGGTCAAAGTGCCGCCGTCGCGGTCCTTGCTGTCGCGCACCAGCACCCGGCCGGGCAGGTTGTCGGCCACCTCGACACAGTCACCGCCGTTGTTGCTGCTGCGGGTCGCGGTGTGCCAGCGGGCGTCGGTCATGTCCATGTCGTGGCCACTTCCCTGATCAGCTCGATCGACCGTCGTCGGGGGAACGCCTCGCCGGTGACGCTCTCCCACCTGCGTCCCAGGCTAGCGACGTCGAGGGGATCGGTCACGACCTGACCGCGGAGCTGGTTGTCGAGATACGCCAATTCGGTCCCGTCGGGCAGCCGACCCAGCACGAAGGGGCCGGCCAGCCCGGTGTGCCACGGGCTCTCGACCGGGATGACCCGGACCTGCACGTGCTCCCACTCGGCCACTCGTGCGAGGTGGGCCAGTTGGCCGGCCATCACGGCGGGGTCACCGACCGGCCGGCGCAGCACCACCTCGTCGCGAGCAGCGGCTGGTAGGACCGGAGCGAGATGGCGTCCTGCTCCAGTTCGGCCCACGGCCGGAACCACGGGAGGTCACGACGGCGGAACGGCTCCGGGCAGAGGTCGGCCGCCTCTCGACGCAGGACCTTGGCCACCGCAACCCGGGTACGCGAATGCGGGATGCGCCCCGACGCGAGCCACCGCGCCGCCGTCTTGGGGTCGACGCGAACCTTCTCGGCCAACGACTCGACCGTCTCCCCCGCCTCGGCCATTGCCACGCGCAACGCCTCGTTCGCCACCGGACCCTCCCGCCGCCCCTCGTGCCGTGGCGGACGATCCGGGATCCCCCACCCAGCAGGCGTGCTGCGACGCCGCTTGATGCACGTTGCGGCGGACGATAGCCACGCTGCGTGTCCGTGTCTGCGATCTACCGGCGTGTTGCGGTGTGACGTGTTGTCGCGCATTCCGGACGCCCCCCGACCGCCCCCGAAGTGCCCCACCAGCGTCCCAACGCCCGCGCCTCGCCTCCCCGACCCCGCGTCACCCCGACACCCGGCCCGCGTCACGCGACCCACAACCCGCGCCTCTCCGACCCCCGCGTCACCCCCGCCCTCCGCGTTGGTCCACTCGACTTCATCGATATCGCGGTATCAACCTCGCCCAGCCACCGCGATTACAGCGAACCGGAGTGGATCGAGCCGGCGGCCGAGGGAGGCGCTACCACCAGGCGGGCCCTTTGGAGCTGATGTCGCAAACGAATCGGCAGCCGGCAGGGCCAACGTTGCCGCGACGCACACCGCGACGGCGGCTCGACGGCGCCATCGAACTGCGGACCGGCTCGCCCACCGGCACGCGACCTGGGTAGCCGAGCGCCATCCCAGCCAACGGCCATGATGTCGCAGACGATTCAGCTCCAAAGGCACCCACCAGCACACCTCCGACCCCTGCCGACGGCCGAACCAGCAGTCCGGGGGGCAGTGCGGATTCCGTTGCATCCACGACACCTGCACGCTAAATCCGTCGCCAACCGACCGTGATACCGCCGATAACACTTGCCTCCAAGGTTGGGACTGTGCGATAACCGTTGGCAGAGCGGCCGGCCTCACTCCTTTGACCGGCCCCGACGACGATGGGGCTGACATGGCCAACGCCACCGACCACCTCTGGATGCACTTCACCCGGATGGCGAGCTACTCCGCCGGCGAGGTGCCGACCATCGTGCGCGGCGAGGGAGCGTACGTGTGGGACGCGCAGGGTCGCCGCTACCTGGACGGGCTCGCCGGGCTCTTCGTGGTCAACGCCGGTCACGGCCGCACCGAACTGGCCGAGGCTGCCGCCAAGCAGGCCGGCGAGCTGGCCTACTTCCCGCTCTGGTCGTACGCGCACCCGAAGGCCATCGAGCTGGCCGAGAGGATCGCGGCGCTCACGCCCGGCGACCTCAACCGGATCTTCTTCACCACCGGAGGCTCCGAGGCTGTCGAGGCGGCGTGGAAGCTGGCCCGCGCCTACTTCAAGCGCACCGGCAAGCCCAACAAGTACAAGGTGATCAGCCGATACATCGCCTACCACGGCACCTCCATGGGTGCCCTGTCGATCACCGGCCTGCCGGGCATCAAGAGCGACTTCGAGCCGCTGGTGCCGGGGGCGATCAAGGTGCCGAACACGAACTTCTACCGGGCGCCCGAGCACGGCGACGATCCCGAGGCGTTCGGCCGCTGGGCCGCCGACGAGATCGGTCGGGCCATCGAACGGGAGGGGCCGGACACTGTCGCCGCGGTCTTCCTGGAGCCGGTACAGAACTCCGGCGGATGCTTCCCACCCCCGCCCGGCTACTTCGAGCGGGTACGGGAGATCTGCGACCTGCACGACGTACTGCTCGTTTCGGACGAGGTGATCTGCTCGTGGGGGCGGTTGGGCGAGTACTTCGGCGCCGCGCGCTACGGCTACCAGCCGGACATCATCACCACCGCCAAGGGCATCACCTCCGGCTACGCTCCGCTCGGCGCGATGATCGCCAGCGACCGGCTGATGGAGCCCTTCCTCACCGAGACCGGCATGTTCGCCCACGGGGTGACCTTCGGTGGGCACCCGGTCTCCTGCGCGGTCGCCCTGGCCAACCTGGAGGTCTTCGCCCGCGAGGACCTGGTCGGGCACGTACGCGCCAATGAGGACGCGTTCCGGGCCACCCTGGAGAAGCTGTACGACCTGCCGATCGTCGGCGACGTCCGCGGCGACGGCTACTTCTACGGCATCGAACTGGTCAAGGACAAGACCACCCGGGAGACCTTCACCGAGGCCGAGTCGGAGCGCCTGCTGCGCGGTTTCCTCTCCACCGCCCTGTTCCAGGCGGGCCTCTACTGCCGGGCCGACGACCGGGGCGACCCGGTCATCCAGCTGGCCCCACCCCTGATCGCCGAGCAGCAGCACTTCGACGAGATCGAGCAGATCCTCCGCACGGTCCTAACCCAAGCCTGGACCAAGCTCTAACCCCGCCAACCCCCTGTTGATCATGAAATTATTGCCATGACACGCCGAGGCGAGTGGCAATAACTTCATGATCAACGCCGGCAGGGCGGGGCCGGGAGGCCCGAGGGGCCGGGGTTAGTGGTTGGGGGGGATTACTCGTAGGTGGCCTCGGCGGCCGGTTTGGTGGGGGCTCTCGGGACGGTTCTGGTCCGGTTCCGGGGGGCGGGGAGCCGGGCGGGCGGCCTCGCGGACCGCTTCGGCCAGCGCGACCAGGTCGTCAGTGGTGGGTGGCGGCGGCTCGAACTCGCCCTCGTGCCGGACGACGTCCCAGCCCCGCGGAGCCGTGAGGCTGCGGGCGTGCGGCTCGCACAGGTCGTACGTGTGCGGCTCGGCGAACGCCGCCAGCGGCCCCACCACCGCTGTCGACTCGTTGTAGACATAGGTCAATGTGGCGACCGCTTGCCGGGGGCAGCCGTTACGGGAGCAGCGCCGTGGTGACCTCACGTGCGGCAGGGTATCTCCATTACCGGGTCCGGCGCATCGCTTCGCGTTGCGACACGCCCGTCATGGTGATCACAGTCGACCGTCCTGGGCGCGCCGCGCCACGGGAGTGGCGCTGCCGCTGGCCAGCCTGAGACGGGCGCTACCCTTTGCCTCATGACGAGCCCGGAACACCGCCGCCCCGGCTCCGGCCGGCGTGCGCATCGTGACCGGCACGGGCGCGGCCTGCGTGGGCGGCTGGTGCCGGCCACCGTGCCGCTGGCGCGGACCAAGGCCGAGGTCTTCGACGACCTGGTCCTGGACACCGTGGAGACGCTGGAGCGTCGGTTCGCCAAGGAGTTGGCCGGGGTCGAGTTCGCGGTCGAGGACGTCCCGCCGGACCTGAACGTCTACGACTCGGATGTGCTGGAGGACGGCGAGGTCCCGCTGGCCCGGCTGCTGCCCGGCCGCCCTGGCCGGCAGGAGGTGCCGCCGCGGATCGTGCTGTACCGACGGCCCCTGGAGTTCCGGGCGATGGACCGTGAGGACCTCGCCGATCTCGTCCATGACGTGATCATCGAACAGGTGGCGAACCTTCTCGGTGTGGACCCGGACGAGCTCGCCTGAGCCAACCCCAAGCGGAGAGTCGGGCGGCCCCCACCGCCTCGACCTCACACCGCCCGGGCGGCCCCCCGCCCAGACCTGCACCGCCCACGCGGCCCCGCCTCGACCTGCACCGTTCAGGCTGCGCGCCGCTTCAACTTGCGCCGCTCCCGCTCGGAGAGCCCACCCCAGATGCCGAACCGCTCGTCGTGCCCCAGAGCGTATTCGAGGCACTCGGTCTTGACCTCGCAACGCGAGCAGATCCGCTTCGCCTCGCGGGTCGAGCCGCCCTTCTCGGGAAAGAACGCCTCGGGGTCGGTCTGCGAGCACAACGCCCGCTCCTGCCACTCCGGCGCGTTTCCGAGCAGGTCGGCCACCTCAAGCTGGCCGTCCATCAAATGCCTCCTTGTCGCGCACCGGCGTCATCGCCGCTGCAACCCCCCACGCGAAAGGCGTGCTTGTCCGTCCGGTCCCGTTTTGTTGCGTTCCGTGCGAACAACCCCATTCAAATTACACGCGTGTAATGCGTGCGCCGTCAAGCCAAACTTGATAATGGAGTCGCCCTCCCGACACCCCCGGACGGCCACTCGGGTCGTCCAGCCTCGCAACCTGCCCTATCGATTCAGACCCCGGCCGAGTAACGCCCTCTCCGGCGAGTTGCCCGACTTTTCTGCCGTGGCGCTCCCCCGACGAGTCGCCGACCGGAGGGCACCAGACATCTCCACCCCTAAGCTGATCTTGGTGGGGGACAGGTTAACGCGACGCGGCGCAGACTGCCCGTCGAGCTGCGGACAGCACTTGCGCCCCGTCCACATTGTGGACGGGGCGCGGCGGTAGAACCCTTGAGTCGAGGTCAGCCAGCGACCCCGAACCCGCTGCTCGGCCAGGCAAACTCGGCTATCGCTCCACCATGGACAGAAATCGTGCCGGCGGACGTACGGTCGTCCCACCAGACGGTATAGATCCCACTCGGCAGATCGGGATAGACCGCACTGTGGAACGAGCCGTCCCGCACCCGACGCTCGCGCACCGCCGAGTGGACCCGCCGGTCGTCGTCGCGACTGATCTCGATCTCCCTGCCGTGCAGATCCCGACCCGTGTAGATGATCAGGGCACCGGTGTCGCCGCCCAGATCGAGGACGACGGTCCCGGTCTCCGACGGTCCGTACGCGTGTTCGTGCATCCGCTCGCTCCCCGCGCCGATCAGGACGCCGCCGGCGGGTTGTTGAACCCGTCGTACGGCGTACCCAGGTAGGGGAAGTTTGCGAGGAACGGCGCGGTCACGTCGGCGGCGCTCAACCCCGGGGTGACCGCGGCGGCCGCCGCGTCCGGTCGGAACGTCTTGTCCACGAGCGGGACGGTGACCCCGGCGATCGCCCGCAACGCGATGCTGACCACGTCGTCACCGACCCGCCGCCCGTTCGGGAACCCGGCCAGGTCGCCGCCGAGCACCCCGAACCGGTCCGGACGCTTGGACGGCGGGATCGCGGTGTTCAGTCGCAGCATGTCGGCCTGCACGTCGCCGGTGGCGTTGGTGAAGCCGTCGATCAGCCCGGCCGGCACGCCGGTGAGCAGGATCGCCACCAGGTCGGCGCGGGCCTTCTTGGCCTTGGTGAGCTTGTCCAGGTTGGGGAAGACGTCCGGGTAGAGCGCCGGCAGCAACGCGGCCAGTTCCGGCTGCTCGACGAACTGGGCGAACCGCTTGTCCTCCGTCGGCGGCAGCGAGTTCCACAGGTCCTTCTTGGACATCGGCACGATGACCTCGTTGAACAGTGGATTGCCCAACCGCGAGACCTGGGTGAACGGGCCGGTGGAGGTGTCCGCCCCACCCCGGTCGCCGAGCACCCGCACCTGCCGGCGCGACGCCGACGTCCACACGCCGATCACCGATGCCTGATCGGCGGCACCGTACCGGTTGGCGCGCCGACGCACCCGCTCCAACGGCACCTGCACCGCGATGCTGTGCACGTTCATCCGGTCGGTGGCGTTGACCGGTTCGCCCTCGGCCTTGAAGATCTTCTTCCCGGCGACGTGCAGCTGCTGGAACGGCCGCAGCGTGCCGAGGTCGAAGATCGCCCCGAGGTCGACGAAGAACCCGTCGGCGCGCTGCCCAGCGAAGACCCGCTCCCCCGTGGAGAGCGAGTAGGTGGCCTGCCGCACCAGGTCGGCGTACTTCGGGGTGGACAGCGGGCCGACGTTGCACGGCGGGCACTGCAGCTTGTGCGCCAGCCGGTGCTCGCGGCCGTCGGCCACGCGGGTCAGGCTGTAGAACTGCCGCCGGTTCCAGTTCTTGCTGTCCAGCGAGTCGATCGGGCCGGTGTTGTAGAGAAAACTGTTCGGATTGGTGATCTCAGTGGTGAATTCGAACCGGTAGGTCACATCCGGACGACCGTCGCCGTCGTTGTCGATATGGATCTCGTACCGCACGTCGTCGCCGAACTCGAAGAAGTTCGGGCCCCCGGAGGGGAGCTGCAACGGCACGTAGTTGGCGATCAACGTGACCGTGTCGCGTTTGTCGGGGCTGACGAACGCGTACAGGTCGGAGCTGTCGGCGACCGGATCCTTGGCTATCTCCGGGGCCTCGCGGTGGGAAGACATGGCGGACCAA
Source organism: Micromonospora sp. D93 (assembly GCF_018070365.1). Classification (NCBI taxonomy): domain Bacteria; kingdom Bacillati; phylum Actinomycetota; class Actinomycetes; order Micromonosporales; family Micromonosporaceae; genus Micromonospora; species Micromonospora sp. D93. Next base: position 99,634 of record NZ_JAGPXW010000007.1, read on the forward strand.
CCTCACTGGGCGGGGAACAGGACGGCGGGGCAGGGCGGGGTGCCGAGGTCAGCGCCGGGCGGCGCGCCGCAGCCGGTCCGCCAGGCCGCGGTCGCGTACCTCGATCCGCCTCTCACCGACGAAGACGTCCATCGTTCCGGAGTCGGCGTCACGCAGGTGCACGACGATCGGTTCGTCGGCTCGTCCGGCCGTACCGGGGGCGTTCTGCGCGGCCGACAGGCCCGGCACTGTGAGCGCGGCGGCGCCAAGTGTGGCGCTGGCCGCAGCGGTCAACGTCTGCCGGCGGGTCAGACGCGGCCACTGCCGCTTCCGCTGATCACTGGTCATGCCGCGTGGTACGGCCGGCGACGGGGAAAGGTTCGACGTCAGGGCCGAGCGTGACCGTACGCGGTCGTTCGCTTGCGCGCCGGACGACCGGCGGCCTTCGCGATGGCCCGCAACTGCTCCTCGGTACGCGCCGAACCGTTGTCGGAGCCGGCCATCCGGGAGATCGTCTCCTCCATCAGCGTGCCACCGAGGTCGTTGCAGCCGCCCTGGAGCATCGCGACAGTGCCCTCGTCACCGAGCTTCACCCAGGAGCACTGGATGTTGTCGATCCGGCCGTGCAGCAGCAACCGGGACATGGCGTGCACCACCCGGTTCTCCCGCCAGGTCGGCCCCGGTCGGGCGATACCCGCCAGATAGATCGGAGCATTGGTGTGCACGAACGGCAGCGCCACGAACTCGGTGAACCCGCCGGTGCGGTCCTGCACCCCGGCCAGCACCCGGAAGTGCGCCAGCCACTGCCCGGGGTGGTCGACGTGGCCGTACATCATTGTGGAGCTGGACCGGATGCCCAGCTCGTGGGCGGTGCTGACCACCTCGACCCAGGCGGCGGCCGGGAGTTTGCCCTTGGTCAGCACCCAGCGCACGTCGTCGTCGAGGATCTCGGCGGCGGTGCCGGGGATGGTGTCCAACCCGGCCTCGCGCAGCTGGAGCAGCCACTCGCGGACCGACACCCCGGCCTTGGCGGCGGCGGTGACGATCTCCATGGGCGAGAACGCGTGCACGTGCATGTCGGGCACCCGGGCCTTGATGGCGCGCACGATGTCGGCGTATCCGGTGACCGGCATCTTCGGGTCGATGCCGCCCTGGAGGCACACCTCGCTGGCGCCGGCCGCCCACGCCTGCTCGGCCCGGTCCGCGACCTGGTCGACGGAGAGCCGGTACGCGTCGGCGTCCCGCTCACGCTGCGCGAAGGCACAGAACCGGCAGCCCACGTAGCAGACGTTACTGAAGTTGATGTTGCGGTTGACCACGTAGGTGACGTCGTCGCCGACCGCCGCGCGGCGCACGTCGTCGGCGAGGCGGCACAACTCGTCGAGCGCCGGCCCGTCCGCGCCGAACAGCGCCAGCGCGGCGTCTGTGTGCCCTGCGTCGAGCAGCGCCGCCGGGTCGTCGGCGGCGAGCTTGAGCCCGGCCGCCAGGTCACGGTCCGTGTCACTCCCGGCCGGTGCCGGGGGTACGCCCGCCCGGCGCGCGGTCGCCTCGGGGCTGACCTTGCCGGCGACCTCGGCCCAGTCGCCGTAGACGCTGTCGAAGTCACCGCGCCGGTCGTCGGTGCGGCCGGTGGTGTCGATGGTGGCGTGCAGGTCGACCCGCCCGCCGAACACCTCCTCCGGCTCCTGCCAGGGTCGTCCCTGCGGCATCGCCGACTCGACAGCCATGCCGGTGCTCGGGTCTGCCAACGCGTTCACGTGCGGCAGCAGCCGTGGGTCGAGCCACGGGTCGCCCGCGCGCACGTACTCCGGGTAGATCGTCAACCGCTCCCGCAGCGTGAACCCGGCCAGCTCGGTGTGCCGGGCCAACTCCTCGATCTGCGGCCAGGGGCGCTCCGGGTTGACGTGGTCGGGGGTGAGCGGGGAGACGCCGCCCCAGTCGTCGATGCCGGCACGCAACAGCAGGTCGTACTCACCGGAGATGAGATTCGGCGGGGCCTGGATCCGGGCCTTCGGGCCGAGCAGCAGCCGGGCCACCGCCACTGTGGCCGCCAGGTCGTGCAGCTCCGCGTCGGGCATGCCGCGCATCGCCGTGTCCGGCTTGGCGCGGAAGTTCTGCACGATCACCTCCTGGAGGTGGCCGTACTCCCGGTGGGCGCGGCGGATCGCGAAGAGCGCGTCCACCCGCTCCGCCGGAGTCTCCCCGATGCCGATCAGGATGCCGGTGGTGAACGGCACCCCCACGCGGCCCGCGTCCTCGAGCACCCGCAACCGGACCGCCGGCTCCTTGTCCGGTGAGCCGTAGTGCGGGCCACCCGGCTCGGACCAGAGCCGCGTCGCTGTCGTCTCCAGCATCATGCCCATGCTCGGCGCGACCGGCTTGAGCCGTTGCAGCTCCGACCAGGACAACACCCCCGGGTTGAGGTGCGGCAACAGGCCAGTCTCCTCCAACACCGCCACCGCGCAGGCCCGCAGGTAGTCCAGGGTCGAGTCGTAACCGCGTTCGTCCAACCAGGTCCGGGCCGCCGGCCAGCGTTCCTCCGGCCGGTCACCCAGGGTGAACAGCGCCTCCTTGCAGCCCTGCGCGGCACCGGCCCGGGCGATCGCGAGGACCTCGTCGCGGTCCAGGAACGGCGCCGGCAGCCGGTGCGGCACTGTCGCGAAGGTGCAGTAGTGGCAACGGTCCCGGCAGAGCCGGGTCAGCGGGATGAAGACCTTCTTGGAGTACGTGACCACGCCCGGCCGCCCGGCGTCCCGAAGCCCGGCGTCGCGGATCCCACCGGCCAGCCGGAGCAACTCGTCGAGCGCGTCGCCACGAGCGGACAGCAGCGCGGTCGCCTCGTCGACGTCCAGCGCCCGCCCGTTCGCGGCCCGGCCCAGGGCCCGCCGCACGCTCGCGTCACTAGGGCCGGAGTGGGTGCGATCAACCATCCACTCACCCTATGCGCAGCGCGACCCTCACCCGCCGCCCCACCCGGCCCCCACCCGGCCCCCGTCCCGGTTGATCATGAAGTTATTGTCGCGACACGCCGTGTGATCGAGCAATAACTTCATGATCAACGAGGGTCCGTGGGGGCCGACGGGGTTGGGGGAACTTAGCGGGGCTGGTCGGGGTGGTCGTTGGGCCTGATGTGCTGGGTACGGTCGGTGTCCGGGTCGGCGGGGTGCGAGATGACCTCGGTCGGATCGGCGGACTGGCGCGGGATGGCCTGGGTGGGGTCGGCCGACGGCGGCTGCCCGAACGGCGGCGCGGCCGGGGACGGGGTGGCCAGGGACGGCGGCGCCGACTGGGGGGTGGGGGTCGCCGGCGGCGCGGACTGCGGGGCCTGGAACGGCGGCGCGGACTGCGGCGTGGCCGGGAACGGCGGGGCCGACTGGGGGTGCGGCGGCGCGGACTGCGGGAACGGTGGGGCCGACTGCGGGGGCTGGAACTGCGGCGACGGCTGGCCGTACTGCGGGTAGCCGCCCGGCTGGCCGGCCTGCGGGTGCCCGACGCCCGATTGACCGGCCTGTGGGTAGCCGCCCGGCTGGCCGGGAGCGGGCCAACCGCCCTGCGGCTGGCCACCGGGCTGACCCGGGGCCGGCCAACCGCCCGGCTGCTGCGGCCAGCCCGCCTGCGGCTGACCGTAGACGCCCGGCTGGGGCTTGGGCCGCGGCACGTAGTAGTGGGCACGCCAGATGGTGTAGACCACCCAGGCGGCGATCGCGAAGATCACCATCCAGGCGAACCGGGTGAGCACACCGAGCAGCGCGTCGAGCACCTCGGCCTCGGCCAGCCGGCCCACCGTCCAGATCAGCATGGTCAGCGTGCCGAACACGGCGCTGACCGCGTACTCGATGAGAGCTGCCTGCGTGATCAGCTTCGCCTTCGCCAGGACCGGCGAGATGTGCGTGGCCAGCAGCACCGCCAGCAGTGGGAGAACCACCGCCTCCACCCCGATGAACGCGTAGAAGGCGCTGCCCGCGCGGTCGGTGAAGGAGCTGTAGTCGTTCGGGGCGATGAACCGGAGCAGGCCCACGAAGAGGAACACGGCGTTGGCACCAAGCAGCGCGAGCGCGGCTAGCTCACGTAGTGGCTTGGTCAGCTGGCGGGCCTGCGTCGCGTCGGAGGACGCGGGCTCGGCGGGGCTGGTCACGAGCTCCCCCTCGGGGCATGAACGGACAGGGCGCACGTGAGCCTAGTCTCTAGGGCCACCCAGGGATCGCAGGCGTCACGTGCGCGAGGATGGTCGACATGCGCATCGTGGTTCTGGCCGGCGGCATCGGCGGCGCCCGGTTCCTGCTCGGGGTCCGGGCGTACGCCCGTGACGTCGGCGCGGAGGTGACCGCCGTGGTCAACGTCGGCGACGACCTGTGGTTACACGGGTTGAAGATCTGCCCCGACCTGGACAGCGTCATGTACACGCTCGGTGGGGGCGCCGACCCGGAACGGGGTTGGGGGCGGGTCGGCGAGAGCTGGACGGTCAAGCAGGAGCTGGCCGCGTACGGGGCACAGCCGACCTGGTTCGGCCTCGGCGACAAGGACATCGCCACCCACCTGGTCCGCAGCACCATGCTCAACGGCGGTTACCCGTTGAGCGCGGTCACCGAGGCGTTGTCCAGCCGCTGGGAGCCGGGCGTACGCCTGTTGCCGGCGACGGACGACCGCCTGGAGACCCATGCCGTGGTGGAGGACGACGAGGGTCAGCGGGCGATCCACTTCCAGGAGTGGTGGGTGCGGTACCGGGCCGACATTCCCACTCACCGTTTCGTGTTCGTCGGTGCGGAGACGGCGAAGCCGGCACCCGGGGTGCTGGACGCGATCGCCTCGGCGGACCTGGTGCTGATCGCCCCGAGCAACCCGGTGGTGAGCGTCGCGCCGGTGCTGGCCGTACCGGGGCTGCGTGCGGCCGTGGCGGACGGCCCGGCGCCGGTGGTGGGCGTCTCCCCGATCATCGGCGGCGCGCCGGTCCGGGGGATGGCCGACCGGTGCCTGGCCGTGCTCGGTGTGGAGTGCAGCGCGGCGGGGGTGGGTCGGCTCTACGGCGGCCGGGCGAGCGGTGGCCTGCTCGACGGTTGGCTGGTGGCCGAGGAGGACGCGGGCGCGGTGGTGCCCGAGGTGACGGTCCGCGCGGTGCCGCTGCGGATGACCGACGAGGCGGCGACGGCGGCCATGGTCCGCGCCGCGGTGGAGTTGACGTGAGGCTGGAGATTCTGCCGGTGCTCGGCATCGGTCACGTGACCGAGGGTGACGATCTGGCCGCGGTGATCGCGACCGCCGCGCCGTGGCTGCGCGACGGCGACGTGCTGGTGGTGACCAGCAAGATCGTTTCCAAGGCGGAGGGGCGGCTTGTCGACGTGCCGGCGGACGGGCCGGAACGGCTGGCCGCACGGGACGAGGTCCTGGCCGGTGAGACCGCCCGGGTGGTCGCCAGCCGGGGGGCTACCCGGATCGTGCAGACCCATCACGGCTTCGTGATGGCCTCGGCGGGGATCGACGCGTCGAACGTGGACAAGACCCAACTGGTGCTGCTGCCGGTCGACCCGGACGCCTCGGCGCGGGCTCTGCGCGACGCGCTGCAGGAGCGCTACGACCTGGACCTGGCCGTGATCATCACCGACACGATGGGCCGGCCCTGGCGCAACGGGCTCACCGACGTGGCGCTCGGCGTGGCCGGGATGCCTGCCATCCGGGACCACCGGGGCGAGGTCGACCCGTACGGCAACGAGTTGCAGTTGACCCAGATGGCAGTGGTGGACGAGCTGGCGGGTGCCGGTGAGCTGATCAAGGGCAAGTGCGATCAGGTCCCCGTCGCTGTGGTGCGGGGTTACCTGCCCGCCACCAGCCCGGACGACGCCGGTGGTGCGCGGGCGCTGATCCGCGACGCGGCACAGGACCTGTTCTCGCTCGGTAGCGCCGAGGCCCGCGCCGCCGGGCTGGCCGACGCCGCAACCCTGGCCGATGGTCCCGGTCCGACGCCGGCCGACCTGACCGTGGTACGCCGGGCGATCGACGCGGTAGCCGGGGTGGTCGCCCCCGGCACGGTCTTCACTCTGGTCGACGAGGCCGAGGTACGCGCCGGACTGGTCGCCGAGATGCCCGGGTGGCCGGACGGCGCCGCCCTGCTGCTCGGTTCGGCCCCGACGCCCGTCGAGCCGATGGGTCTGGTCCGTTTCGGCGCCGATCTGCACCGACTGCGCGCCGCCCTGGCCGCCGAGGGCGTCGGATCGACACTGTTGCCGCCACCGCCCGGCAGCCCGGCGAGCGCCGCGCTCGCGCTGTAGCCGGTGCGGAACGGCCGGGTCACGCGTCCAGCATGGCCCGGCCCAGCGGGGTCAGCGTGTGCAGCACGCTGTTGCGTTCGCGGTGGCTGACCAGCAGGCCAGCGTTGCGCAGCACTGTGGCGTGCTGGCTCGCCGCCGCCGGTGAGATGTTGAGCTGGCGGGCGACCTCGCCGGTGGTGCAGCCGTCGTCGCTGGCCTGCAACACCGCCGCCCTGGTGCGGCCCAGCAGCGCGGCGAGTGAGTCGCGGGCGGCACCGGACGCGGCCGCACCGCTGGCGTCGGCCGACACCAGCCCGCCCAACCGGTCCACCGGGTAGACGAGGACCGGTGGCAGCGCCGGGTCGAGCAGTGCGACAGGGGTGGCCGCGCAGAAGAACGACGGCACCAGCAGCAGCCCACGGCCGTCCAGGTGCAGCTCCCGGCTGTGCGGGTAGCTGCGGACCTCCAGGACCCCGCTCTCCCAGCGCATCGCCGGCCGGAGACTGGTGAGCAGGCCCTCGACACCACCGTCGAGCAGTGCCCGCGCCCGCCGCGCGCGGTCCGCCGCCACCGCGGCCTGGATCCGGCTCCAGTACGGGCTGATCGCCAGCGACCGGTACTGCTCCATCGACTCGGCCAGGTGGTGCAGCGCCGACACCTCGCCCCGGGCCAACGCGGACGCCGAGGAGGGCAGCTGATTCTCCGAGGCCAGCACGCTCAGGTCCCGGTGCAGCAGCTCGGCGGGGGTGCGGCGGAGCGCGTCCAGCCCGGCCTCGAAGCCTTCGACGCTGGCGTACGGGGTGAGGAAGTCGGGGAAGTAGCCACGCGGCGGGTTCAACGCGAAGAGCAGACGGAGCTGCTCGGAGGCTGAGTCCTGGCGCAGGTCCCGGGCCACGCTGCGCCGCCAGTTGGCGGTCAGCGGATCGCGGGTGCGGCCGCGCAGCACGTGCAGGCTGAGGACCAGCTCCCAGACCGGGTCCGCCGCCGGCGCCACCCGGGTTCGGAGGATGTCCTCCCCAGAAAAGTGGATCTTCAGCATGGAGCACTCCCGTGTCGCCAGCAGGGGGATGCCGGTTGACCGTTCGACTCTACCTGGCCGGCACTAATCTCCATCTTTAAGCCTGGACTGAAAAACCTCGACGCCCCCGGGGCCGGTTCGGCATGCTTCCCATGCCCGAACACGGCGCCGCGCGTCCTCGACGCCCGTGCTGCCGGGGCACCGGGACCGGGGAGGCCCCGGTGATCGGACGGCACCACGAGGGTCTGCGGCCCTTGCTCCGCAGAGGTGCCGTCCGGTCATCCCACCCCGCGCCGGTTCAGCCGACCCAGAGCGCAACCCGATGGTCCTCGTCCGTGACGTAGAACGGTCGCCCGTCCACCTCGGCCAGCCCTTCGACGTGGTGAAACGGCGCCAGGTCCGCCACTGTCTCCCCGACGAGCCGGCGTTCGTCGCCCGACTCGACACCGGGTAGCCGGAAGCGGACATGCCGGGAGGTGACCTCGCCCCCACCCGGATGGTCGTCGAGCAGGACCGACCCCTTGCCCAACGCGTCGATCGAGCCGATCACGGCCGCGTACCCGCCGTCCACGGTCGGGGTTATCGCGCGGAAGCCGGTCAGCTGCCCCGGCGGGGTGACAGCGGTCAACACGTACGCGCCCAACGCCCGCGGCCACGCCGGCTCGGCCGCGAACATGCCCGGCACACCGGCCACCTCGACCAGGATCGGCTCACCGGCGTCGGTGACCGGGAAACGCAGCCCGAGCAGCACCGTCCCGGCCGGGGTGAAGGCCGCCGCCTCCACGTTCAACGGCAGGTCGTCCGGGGCCAACCGGCTCACCCAGCTCTTCTCCCGGACGGTCCCCCGCGCCAGCGTCTCCACGATGAACCGTTCCCGCACCCGCTCCCCCGCCGGCAGGACTGTCAACGGCGACGCGGCGAGAGCGTCGTTCACCGCCCGGTGCAGTCGGAACGAGTTCCGCACCACGTGCACCGGCACCGGCCCCGCCGCCGCGTCGTCCTCGCGGAACCGGGCCACGAAGGCGCGCCGAGGTCGCAGCGGGCCAGCCTTCGAGCCGAAGTGGGAGCCGAAGACGTACACCCAGCCGTCGTGGTGGGCGAGCGCCTCACCGTCCTCGGTCCGCCCGTTCTCCACACCGGCGTCCGCCCGCACGTGCCGGGCCGTCCACTCGCCGTCATCCCGCTCCAGCAGCAGCGCGAGGCAACGCTCCACCGGCCCCTCGTCCAGCACCGTCCAGAAGCCCCGCCGGGCACCGTACGCGCGCAGCAGCGCCGCCGACCGCACCGGCAACAGATCGCTGGCCTCGTTACCGGCCACCACGAATTCGACGAGTCGTAGGGTCACCGAGCCAGCGTACGGAGCACACGCTCGTACAGTGGCGGGGTGCCCGACACCGTGATCACCGGCCCGACCGCCCACACGATCGACCCCGAGGGGTATGCGGCGCTGCACGCCGACGCCACCGCCCTGCTGGAGGGCTGGCAGCCCACCAGACCGGACGCGGCCAGCGCGCGGGACCGGACCCTCGCCCTGCTCGCCGCCGGCCCGATAGCGATGAGCCGGCAGCACCGGCCGGGGCACATCACCGCGAGCGCGTTGGTGCTGGACTCCACCGGCTCCCGGGTGCTGCTCTGCCTGCACGTCAAGTTCGGGCGGTGGGTGCAGCTCGGTGGTCACTGCGAGCCGATCGACCAGACCCTGGTCGGCGCCGCGCTCCGCGAGGCCACCGAGGAGTCCGGGATCGCCGGCCTGCGCATCGACCCGGTGCCGATCGACGTGGACGTGCACCAGGTGCAGTGTCAGGGCGGCTCGGCGCACTACGACGTCCGGTTCGCCGTGCTCGCCCCACCCTCGGCGGTGGAGCAGGTCAGCGACGAGGCCGAGGAGCTGGGCTGGTTCCCACCGGACCAGCTGCCCGAGCCGCTGGCCGGCGGGACCGTCCAACTGATCGCACCGGCCCTCGCCGCCCTCAGACGTAGCCCTCTTCGCCTCGCTCCTTGAGCTCGTCGACCAGGGCCTTGACGTCCTGCGCCCGGTCGCGCGGGCAGACCAGCACCGCGTCCGGGGTGTCCACCACGATCAGGTCGCGCAGACCGAGGACGGCCACCAACCGACCCGACTGCGGCACGACCACGAGGTTGCTGCTGTCCCGTAGCAGCACGCCCGGCTTGGCCTCCGTGCCGAGCACCACGTTGCCCGCCTCGTCGGCCGGCAGCACGTCGCCCAGGGTGTGGAAGTCACCGACGTCGTTCCAGCCGAAGTCGCCAGGCACCGTCGCGACGCGACCCGCCGTGGCCGCGCCCTCCATCACCGCGTAGTCGACGGAGATCTTCGGCAGGGTCGGCCAGATCGCGCCCAGGACCTCGTCCTGCTCCGGGGTCCCCCAGGCGGCGGCGATCGCGGTGACGCCGGCGTGCAGCCCCGGCTGCTGGCGGGCCAGTTCGGCGAGGAAGACGTCCACCCGCCACACGAACATGCTCGCGTTCCACAGGTGCCGGCCCGAACGGACGTACGCCTCGGCGACCTCGGCGGCCGGCTTCTCCTTGAACTCGGCCACCGGCCGCCACGGCACGCCCTCGGTCGGGTCGCCGGTCTCCAGGTAGCCGTAGCCGGTCTCCGCGCGGGTCGGGGTGATGCCGACGGTCATCAGCATGCCCTGCTCGGCCCCGCGGACCGCCTGCTGGACCGTGCCGACCCAGCTGTCCGGGTCGCGGATCAGGTGGTCGGCCGCGAAGCTGCCCATCACCGCGTTCGGGTCGCGCGTCGCGATCACCGCGGCGGCCAACGCGATCGCCGCGCAGGAATCCCGGGGGGAGGGCTCGACCAGGATGTTGTCCTCCGGCAGCACGGTCAGCTGCCGTGCCACCGCCGCCACGTGCGCGGCACCGGTGACCACGAGGGTCCGGTCCGGTGTGGTCAGCGGCGCGAGCCGTTCCACTGTCGCCTGGAGCAGCGAGGCGCTGGTGCCGGTCAGCGGGTGGAGGAACTTGGGATGGCCAGCACGGGACAACGGCCACAACCTCGTGCCACTGCCACCTGCCGGAATGACCGCATAGAGCATCCGCACATCATGCCCGACGTTCCCGCCCAAAGTGGCACGGGTCACCGGCAGTGGCGCGAAGGGTCAGGAGCGGGCGCGGCTCCACGCGGCGATGTGCACCTCGGCGCTGGACTCCCAGGTGAACTCCTTGGCCCGGTCGAAGCCCGCCTTCGCCAGCGACAACCGCCGCTGCTCGTCGTCGAGCAGGGCGGCCAGGTCGGTGGCGATCTGCTCCGGGTCCTCCGAGGTGTACGCGACGGCGTCGCCGCCCACCTCGGGCAGTGAGAGCCGGGGCGTGGTCAGCACCGGGGCGGCGCACGCCATCGCCTCAAGGATCGGCAGCCCGAAGCCCTCGCCGTAGGACGGGTACGCGGCGACCAGGGCGCCACCGAGGAAACCCGGCAGGTCGGCGTAGCGCAGGTAGCCGGGACGCAGCAGACGCAGATGCGACGGAACCTCGGCCACCGCCCGGTCGATGTCTTCGTCGTGCCCCTGCCCACCGGCGATCACCAGGGCCGGCGGGTCGACCCGATCGGCCACCGCCCGCGCCCAGCCACGGATCAGGTTGGGCACGTTCTTCCGGGGCTCCTTGGCGCCGAGGAAGGCGACGTAGCTGCTGTTGCCCAGCCCCAGACGGGCGCGTACGCGGGCTTTCTCCTCCTCGGTGGGAGCGTGGAAGGCAGCCTGGTCGACGCCGTGGTAGGCGACGTCGATACGGGTCGGGTCGGCGTCGAGCAGCCGGATCAGCTCGTCGCGGGTGGCCTTGCTGGGCACGATCACCCGGTTGGCGCGGCGCATCGAGGTCTTGATGGCGCTGCGGAAGAACGTGCGGCGGGACTTGTCGTAATGCTCCGGCTCGGTGAAGAACGTCGCGTCGTGCACGGTGACCGTGACAGGACACCCGGCCCGCAGCGGGCAGGTGTAGAAGGGCGAGTGCAGCACCTCTGCGCCCACCTGTTGGGCGAGCAGCGGCAGGCCGGTCTGCTCCCAGGCGAGCCGGGCCGGGCGGTGCGCCACGGCGGCGGGGGCGGGGATGATTTCCGCGCCGGGCAGCATGCGGGTGTAGCGCTCCAGATCGGTGCGGAGACTGACCACCGCCAGCTCCACCCCCGACCCGCACACCTTGCCGAGGGCACCGAGTAGACCGTCGACGTATCGACCGACACCACCACGGTCGGTGGGGACACTCGTGGCGTCGATGAGCACGCGGGGCGGGCGACCGGCGGTCACGGGGCGACTCCTTGTAATGGCGGGTCTGTGGGGAACAACACTCCGGGGCAAGCCTACGCCGGAGCGCGGGGCCGACGCTGACTGCGACCCGACGGTACGCCGACTTGTCACCGTCATCGAGTACGGCCCGCAGGGGCGTATCGTTCGCGCCGATGGCCGACAACATTGCCCGGGTGTTCGCCGACGCGATCGCGACCGACCCGACCCGACCGCTGCTCACCTGGTACGACGACGCCACCGGCGACCGCACCGAACTTTCCGGCGCCACCCTGGCGAACTGGGTGGCGAAGACCGCCAACCTTCTCGTCGACGAGGTCGGCCTCGCGCCGGGCACCCCGGCCGGCGTGCTGCTGCCGCCACACTGGCAGACCGCGGCGGTGCTGCTGGGCTGCTGGTCCGCCAAGCTGAGCGTCGTGGACACCCCGGGCGACGTGGGGGTGATCTTCGCCGCCGCCGACACGTTCGACGAGGCGCAGTCCTGGTCCGCCGACGAGCGGTACGCCCTCGGGCTGGCCCCGCTCGCCGCCCCACTACGGCAGGTGCCGCCCGGGTTCGCGGACTACGTCGTCGAGGTACGCGGACACGGTGACCACTTCACGGCACAATCTGGTCCGGGCCCCACCGACGCGCACCTGCTGGGCCGCGCCGACGCCCGCGCCACCGAGTTGGGCATCGAGCCCGGCGCACGGATCCTCATCGACGCCACCCGCTACCCCGACCCGGTCGACTGGCTCCTGGCCCCGCTCACCCGAGCAGCCACCGTGGTCCTCTGCGCCAACCAGGACCCGACTCGCCTGCCAGCCCGCCTGACCGCAGAAAAAGTCACCCACCCCCTCCCCTAACCACCCCACCCCGCCGATCTTGCAGTTTCGGTTGTCGGGATGCGTGGAATGCCCCTTAGGTCGGGACAGAAAGTGCAAGATCGCGGGAGGGTTGAGGGTCAGGCTGGGGTCCGGGATTTCGCCAGGGCGGCGAAGGCCGTCAGGGACTCGGGGTTGGCCAGGGCCCCCTTGGCCGCGGCCTGGTCGACCGGAGTGCCGGTGAGGATCTTCTTGACCGGCACCTCCAGCTTCTTCGCCGAGAGGGTACGGGGCACCGAACGCACCTGATGGATCTCGTCGGGCACGTGCCGGGGTGAGAGCGCCGAGCGCAGTTCACGGCAGATCTTCGTGCGCATCGGGTCGTCCAACTCCAGACCCTCGGCCAGCACCACGAAGAGCAGCAGCTCACCGGCACCGCCCTCGTCGTCCTCCAGGTGCACGACGACCGAGTCGACCACCTCGTCGAGCCCTTCGACGACCGAGTAGAACTCGGCGGTGCCGAGCCGTACCCCACCACGGTTGAGGGTGGCGTCGGAGCGTCCGGTGATCACGCAGCCACCCCGCTCGTTGATGGTGATCCAGTCACCGTGCCGCCAGACGCCCGGGTAGACGTCGAAGTACGCCTCGAAGTAGCGGGTGCCGTCCCTGTCGTTCCAGAAGCCCACAGGCATGCTCGGCATCGGTTCGGTGATCACCAGCTCGCCCAGCTCGCCGATGACCGGCGTGCCGTCGGCGGAACGGGCCTCCACCTTCGCGCCCAGCGCCCGGCAGGCGATCTCACCGGCGTACACCGGCAGCAGCGGCACCCCGCCGACGAAGCCGGTGCACACGTCGGTGCCGCCGGAGAGCGACTGGAGTTGGAGGTGCTCGCCGACGGTCTCGTACACCCAGCGGAAGCCCTCGGCGGGCAGCGGCGCACCTGTGGAACCCACGCCGCGCAACGCCGACAGGTCGGCGACGTCCCGGGGGACCAACCCGGCCTTGCGGCAGGCCAGCAGGTACGGCGCGGAGGTGCCGAAGTACGTGGTGCCGGTCTCCGCCGCCAGCCGCCACAGCCCGCCGAGATCCGGCTCGGCCGGCTGGCCGGGCTCCGCCCGGACCCCTGGGTTGCCGTCGAAGAGGACGATGGCCGCACCCACCGCCGGGCCGGAGACCAGGAAGTTCCACATCATCCAACCGGTGGTGGTGAACCAGAAGAACCTGTCGGTCGGGCCCAGGTCGTGGTGCAGGGCGAGCATCTTCAGGTGCTCCAGCAGGATGCCGCCGTGGCCGTGCGCGATCGGCTTCGGCAGCCCGGTGGTGCCCGAGGAGTAGAGCACGTAGAGCGGGTGGTCGAACGGCACCGGCGTGAACGTCAACGGCTCGTCGGTGGGCGCAGCCAGCTCGGCCCAGCCCAGCGCGCCCTCGGGCGCGGTGCCCGTCGGGTCGAGGTAGCCGATGCTGACGGTGTGACGTACCGACGGCAGGGCGGCCCGGATCGCGGCGACCTCGGCACGCCGGTCCACCGGCTTGTCGCCGTACCGGTAGCCGTCCACGGCGACCAGAACTGTCGGTTCGATCTGCTGCCAGCGGTCGGTGACACTGCGGGTGCCGAACTCGGGCGCGCAGGACGAGAAGATCGCGCCCAGGCTGGCGGTGGCCAGCAGCAGGACGTACGTCTCAGCGATGTTCGGGGCGTACGCCGCCACCCGGTCACCGGCGGTGACGCCGAGCCGGCGCAGCCCGGCCGACGCCCGGCGGACCTGTTCGCGCAGCTCACCGGCGGTCAGCGTGACCGGCGGGCGGGTCTGCCCGTGGGAGATCACCACCGGGTCGTCGTCGGCCCGCCCCGGCATCCGCAGCACGTTCTCCGCGTAGTTCAGCGTGGCGTCGGGGAACCACCGGGCGCCCGGCATTTCCCGCTGGGCCAGGGTGGCGGTCGGCGGGGTGTGCGCGATCACCTCGAAGTGGTCCCAGATCGAGCGCCAGAACCCGTCCAGGTCGGTGGTGGACCAGCGCCACAGCGCGTCGTAGTCGGCGAAGTCCAACCCGCGGTGCTCCCGCAGCCAGCGCAGGTAGGCGCCGATCCGGGACCGCTCGCGTACGTCCGCCGGCGGCGCCCACAGCATGTCACCCACTGCTCCACCCTCCCCCTGGCCCGACACGACACTGTGACTGGGCCGTGGCGCCATCTTGCCCTACCTCGAAGCGCCATTCTGCGCACCGGGTGGGCCGACCGACGCGTGCCCGTCCCACACTCCAACCCGGCATCTCATGTGGGTCAGCCGGCGCGGTGGGCCTGGATGGCGCGGCGGCGGGCGAGACGGTGTGCACGGCGGATCTCCGCCTCCTTGTACCGGCGCTCGTCCTCCGCCGTCTCCGGGAGCACCGGGCGGACCGCCCGCGGCGCCCCACCCACGTCCACGCCGACGAACACCAGGTACGCGGTGGCCACCCGGACCGGCGCGTCCTCGGCCGAGTCCCACCGCTCGGCGACCACCCGCACGCCCACCTCCATCGAGGTCTGGCCGGTCCAGTTGACCTGGGCGTGCGCGTGCACGAGATCACCGACCCGGACCGCCTCCGAGAAGACGATCTCGTCGATCGCCGCCGTCACCGCGGTCCCGCCGCTGTGTCGGGCGGCAGCGGCCCCGGCCACGTCATCGACGAACTTCATCAGAACCCCGCCGTGCACGGTGCCGTAGAGGTTCACGTCCACCGCGGTCATGATCTTGCTGAGAGTGACGCGCGAGTACGACGTCGGCTTGCCGGTCGGAGCGGCGGAGAGGTGCTCAGTCATGTCGAAAACGGTACGGTGCGCGGATGCGACATCTCTGGAGCTTCCTCGCCGGGCTGGTGGTGGCGCCCATCACCTGGGTGCTGGTCACACTGGGGCAGGACGGGTCGAGCCGGACGGTCGACCGCTGGGTGGAGACCGGCACGTTCAACACCGCGAACCTGATCGAGCCGGCCGTCTATCTCGCCGTCGGCGGTGTCCTGCTGGGCCTGCTCGGCACGCTGCGCTTCTCGCCGCTGGGCCCGTTGGTGGCCGGGGCGCTGCTGGTCACCCCGTACATCGGGATGTTCGTGGCGCCCTTCTCGGTACGGGACACGATCCCGCACGAGTGGAAGGTGTTCGGCGACCCGTTGCCGCTGCGACTGCCCGTGGAGAACGGCACGCTCTTCCTGATCGGCCTGCTGCTGCTGATGGCGACCTTCAGCCAACAGCGTTGGCGGCAGTGGCCGAGCCCGGCGACCGATGCGGCCACGGCACCCACCCCCGCGTCGGACGGCGGCCCCCGCAACGACGACTTCACGTTGACCGACTGGCCGACCCCCACGCCCGCCGAGCGGGACACCGCGCCCCTCACTCTGGGTTACCCGGCCGACTCGACACCTACCGAACCGCTGCCCCGCCGAGTGGGCGGCGAATCACCCTGGTCCGCCCCACCGCGCGGTCAGCCGCGCCCCGAGGACACCACCGAGATCCGCTGATCGTCGGGGCGGGCCGGTCAACCGGCCCGCCCCTTTCGTTCCTTCTGGGCTAGTGCAGCGCGACCGCCAGGTCCCTGTCGACAGTGCCGAGGCTGGCGCGGGGAACGACGAAGAGCATGACGATCAGCGCGGCGGCCATGCCGCCCGCGATGACGATCGCCATCGGTACGCTCCCGGTGCCAAACAGACCGGCCAGTGGCGCCGACACCGCACCGATGCCGAACTGCACCGCGCCGAGCATCGCCGCGGCGGTGCCAGCGGCCTCGCTGTGCCGGCTCATGGCCAGTGCGGGCGCGTTCGGCAGGGCGAGGCCGGCGGCGGCCAGGACCAGCCACAGTGACGCGAGCAGGGTGCCCAGGCCACCGACGCCGGTCGCCGCGAACATGACCAGCAGCAGGCCAGCCGCCGTTCCGCCGATCAGGGCGCTGACCAGGATCTGCTGCGAGGTGTAGCGGCGCAGCAACCGCACGTTGAACTGGGTGGCCCCGATCAGGCCCACCGCGCCGGCACCGAAGGCGATGCCGAACTGCTGCTCGTCGAGGCCGTACTCCTGCTGGAGCACGAACGACGAACCGGAGACGTACGCGAACAGGGCCGCCATCGCCAGCCCGGCGACCAGCACCAGACCGACGAACGCCCGGTCGTTGAGCAACCCCCGATAGTCGCGCAGGGTGGCGCTCACGCCGCCGTGCCGCCGACGCGCCACCGGAAGGGTCTCTGGGAGCCGGAACGCGGCCACGACGATCAGCAGCGCGCCCAGCACCGCCAGCGCCGCGAAGACGCCCCGCCAGTCGGTCCAGCCCAGCAGGCCGCTGCCCAGCGTCGGCGCGAGGATGGGCGCGAGGCCCATGACGAGCATCAGCCGGGAGAAGATCCGGGCGAAGGAGGCACCGCTGAACAGGTCGCGGACCACGGCCGTCGCGACCACTGTGGCAGCGGCGACGCCGAGCCCCTGGAGTACGCGCAGCCCGCCGAGCACCGCGATGTTGGGTGCGAAGACGCACAGCACGGATGCCACGATGTGCGCGGCCAGGCCGGCCAGCAGCGGCACCCGCCGCCCGACCACGTCGGAGAGCGGCCCGATCAGCAACTGGCCCAACGCGAGGCCGACAAGCGTGCCGGTCAGCGTCAACTGCACAGCGGTCTCGGTGGTCTGCAGGCCCGCCGTGATGGCGGGCAGCGCGGGTAGGTACATGTCGATGGTCAACGGCCCGATCGCGATCAACGCGCCCAGCACGAGGACGAGCTGCGCACGCTGCCGGTTGGTCATGAGGTCGCCGGGCAGCACCTCTTGCGCGACGGCGGAATCGCGTCCGGTCTTGTCCACCAACTGCTTCATCATCTCGATCTCTCTGCGGAAGCTGGTGCGTCGTCACGAGCGGCGGCGCTGGGCGGCACCGGGACCGCGCGGACGCGGCGGCACGGTGTGGGTGCCCGGCGGTGGGCGGCGTGGACGTGACGAGGCAGGGTCGTGGCGGGGGTGGCCGGGTGGGCGATGATCCAAGGGTCATTCCCTCGGTCGGCAACACCTCGGCGGCGGACGACGTTCCCGGTGTGTGGGGAGTCACGCGGCCCCGTCCGGCCGCGCAAGCTGTGACCGGGGTCACAGGAGAATCGAAACCGGGGCCGGGGTACGCGTCGTCTTGCCTGTTGTGAGACGAAGTCTGGACGGGCTCGACGAGGGTGAGCTCCTGCGCCGCGTCGCTCGGGGCGACCGGCGCGCGTTCGACGCGCTGTACCGGCGTACCGCCCCGTGGTTGACCGCGCGACTGCGTCGGCGCTGCGCCGACGAGGACGTGGTGGCCGAGGTGCTGCAGGAGACGTACCTGGCGGTCTGGAGGTCGGCCGGCAGCCAGGCGCAGTCGTCCGCCTCCGGCAGCGCGCTCGGTTGGCTGTGGACGATCGCCGCGCACCGGCTGATCGACGCGTTCCGCCACCGGGCCCGACGGGAACGCATCCCGGCGGTGCAGACCTTCGAGACCGTGGCCCCCGCGGCCGAGGACGAGGCGCTGGCCGGCGGGCTGGACGCCAACCTGGAGCGTGCCCTGCACGCTCTGCCGGCGGAACTCCGTCAGGTGCTGCGCTCGATGGTCCTCGACGGGTTGACCGCGCGGGAGACCGCCCTGCTGCTCGGCATGCCGGAGGGAACCGTGAAGACCCGGGCCCGCCGGGCCCGAATCGCCCTCCGGGAGGCGCTGTCATGACCACTCACCCGACACCCACCCTCATCTCCCAGTACGCCTCCGGTGGCGGCGACGTCGACGACACGACCATCTGGGCGGTCGAGGCGCACCTGGAGGGCTGTGCCGCCTGCCGCGCGGTGCTGACCGACGCCGCCGACCCCGGAACGCGGGACCTGCTGGACCGGGTGGCGGACGGCATCGCCAGCGGAATCGCCACCGGCCCGGGTCCGGTACGCCGTCACCGGCTGCTGCGCACCGGGGTCGCCGCACGGGTCCTACCCTGGCTGGTCACCGCCACCGGGCTGATGCTGGCCGCGGCCCTGTTCGAGTGGACCTTCGACAACCTGCCATCGCTGGTGCTGCTGATAGCGCCGGTGGCGCCTCTGCTGCCGGTGGCCGCGGTCTGGAGCCGGCGCCTCGACCCGGCCTGGGAACTGACGGCCACCATGCCCCGCACCGGTCTGCCGCTGCTGATGCGCCGCACGTTGGGGGTGCT
Source organism: Micromonospora sp. D93 (assembly GCF_018070365.1). Classification (NCBI taxonomy): domain Bacteria; kingdom Bacillati; phylum Actinomycetota; class Actinomycetes; order Micromonosporales; family Micromonosporaceae; genus Micromonospora; species Micromonospora sp. D93. The sequence continues at coordinate 118,118 of NZ_JAGPXW010000007.1, forward strand.
GTCGGCGGTCATACCGGTGCTGGCGGTGACTGGCTGGTTCACCGGGCACTCCCCAGGGCTCTGGTTGCTGCCCGTCCTGGGGTTCACCGCCGGCGCGTTGGCGCTGGGCACTGTGGTGGGGGTCGACCGCGCGGCACTCGTGCTGGCCGTCGCCTGGTCCGCCGGTGTGGTCGTGCCGAGCCTCGCCGACGGGCACCTCCCGGCGATCCTCACCGGCGGCAGCCTGCCCGGGTGGGCGCTCACCACCGTGGCGTTGACGGCCGTCGTGCTCGTCCAGGCCCGCCGACGGCCGCAGGACCCGCACCAGAACCTTCTGCACCGATGACGACATCGAGCCACTGCCGAATGGAGAGATCATGATGCGTACGGTCAGCGTGGCGGAGACCGCGCCGTCCACCTGTGCGTGGGCGGTGCACGCCGAGAAGTTGCAGGTCCGGGCCGGCCGACACCTCGCGGTCAACGAGCTCGACCTGAGGTTGGGCACCGGTGTGCACGGGCTGCTCGGCCCGAACGGCGCCGGCAAGACGACCTTGATGCGAGCCCTGGCCACGGTGTTGAAACCGGCAGGTGGGCGGTTGACCCTGCTCGGCGGCGAGGTCACCGGCAACGCCGACCTCCGCCAGGTACGCCGCGGCCTGGGCTACCTGCCGCAGCACTTCGGCTTCTACCCGCGCTTCACGGTCCGGGAGTTCGTCGAGTACGTCGCCTGGCTCAAGGAGATGCCGAAGGCCATCATCCCGGGCGCCGTGCAGCGGGCCGTCGAACGGGTGGGCCTGACCGACCGTGCCGACTCGCGGATGAAGACGCTGTCCGGCGGAATGCTGCGCCGCGCCGGCATCGCCCAGGCGATCGTCAACGACCCGGCGGTGCTGCTCCTCGACGAGCCGACCGTCGGCCTCGACCCGGAGCAGCGCCTCGACTTCCGCGAGCTGCTGCGGGAGATCGGCCTGGACAGCTGCGTACTCGTCTCCACCCACCTGGTCGAGGACGTCGCGGTGGCCTGCTCCGACGTGGTGCTCATCAGTGAGGGCCGGTTGGTGTGGCAGGGCACCACCGGGCAGCTCACCGAGCAGGGTGGGGCCGGCGACGCCGGCGACAGCGCCACCGAACGTGGCTACTCGTCGCTGCTGCGCGCCTACCGTGGGCGGGTGTCGGCATGACGGGACGCATTTTCCGCATCGAGCTGCGCCGCTCGGCGGCGCTGGGCATCGGCCTGTTGTTGCTGGTGACCGGCGCGGCGTTGCTGCTGTCGTCCACCGAGTTCTTCGCGGGGCGGTGGATGCAGCTGGCGGTGCTCGCCCGGTCGATGCTGATGGTGCTGCTGCCACTCGCGCTGGCTGGTGGGGCGTGGATGGGCCGGCGCGACGCGCGCCACCGGGTCAACGAGTTGTTCGCCAGCACCGTCCGGCCGCGGTGGCAGCGGATCGTTCCGACCGCCAGCGCTCTCGCGGTCACGGTGGTGGCCGCGTACATCCTGGTCTTTGTGATCGCGGCCGGATGGGTGGTGCCGACGTCGGGATACTTCCCGACCGCGACGATCGTCGTCTTCGCGGTCGGTGTTCCGGCGCTGATCGCTGCGGGTTGGCTGGGGATGGCCGCCGGCCGGGCCGTGCCCAGGGTGATCACCGCGCCGATCCTCGCCGTGGTCGGCTTCGTCCTGGTGGGGTTGCTGCCGGAGTTGGCGATGGCACCCGACACGGGCGCGGAGATCGCGCAGTTCCGGCCGGAACCGGCAGGCGTGCTGCTCCTACCGACGATCACCGGCCTGGACGACTTCCAGACGATCGCGACGCGGGTCAGCCTGCTCCAGGCGCTGTGGCTGGTATCCCTCGCCGCGACCGGCCTGCTGCTGCTCGGCGCGGTCCGTCGCCGCGCCATCGCGTTCGCCGTGCTCCCGGCGGTGCTCGGCGTCGCGGTCGCGCTACCGCTGCTGCCCGTCGGCGGAGCCCGCGGTGCGGCGGTCGTCGACCCGGTCGCCATCGAACTGGTCTGCGACAACGACGGCCCGCAGGTCTGCGTGACGCGGGCGCACGCCGGGCTGCTGCCCGCCGTCGTCGGCCCCGCCCGCCAGGCGCTCGCCACGATCGCGGCGAAGCTCCCCAACGCACCGGTCCGGGCGGTGGAGACCCAACAGGTCAGCTACTGGGCGCGGCTGGACCGGGACCAGGCACCGCCCCGGCACTCCGCCGACACGATCGTCTTCAACACCCCCACGATCGACCGGGGCGGGCGGGCCGACCTGTCCGGCGACTACTTCCTGCCGTCCCTGCTGGGGGCGACCTGGCAGCAGGAGTGCGGCGACCAGGCGGTTCGGGGCGACGTGTACCGGGCCCGGATGGTCGCCGCCGCCTGGCTGACCGGTCGACCACCGGCTCCGCAACGCGGATGGGCACCCGAGGAGACGGCGGGGCTGGAGAGCGCGTACCAGGCGCTGGTGAGCCTGCCGGAGGTGGAGCAACGACGTCGGATGGCAGCGGCACGCGAGGGCGTGCTGGCCTGCCGGGACGACGAGCTGGTGGCGATCCTGCCGGCGGACCAGCAGTGAGGTGGCTCCAGCTGCACCTGCGCTCCCGTCGGGTCCCCCTCGCCCTGGCCACCGTGACCGCCCTGATCGCGCTGGCGTGGGCGCTGTCCCTGGCCTACACCGACTCGGCGACCATCAGCGCCCGGACGGCCAGCCTCGCCATCATGCTGGCGGCGGTCGCGGTCGGCACCACCCTCAACGGCGCCGACGACGCCCTCGACCACACCATGGCGGTCAACTGGCCGGTACGCCGCGCCGGGCACCTGCTGCTCGCCGCCGCCGCGATCACCGCGTTGCTGTCCCTCAGCATGATCACCGACACGCGCTACGAGCCGTTCGCCCTCATGCTGCGCAACACCGTGGGGCTGCTCGGGCTCACCGCGCTCGGCGCCACAGTGCTGGGCGCCGCCCTGGCCTGGATCGCCCCACTGACCTGGACCCTCATCGCGGTCCTGCCGATGATGGTGCCCAGCCAGGATCTGAAGATGCAGGTCGCCGGCTGGCTGATCCAACCTGCCGGGACCACCGCCGCCACCGCCTGCGCCGCCATCCTGGCGGTGACCGGACTGCTCGCGTACACCCTGCGGGGTTGCCCCGTGCGGCCGGTGAGCGAGACCGCCCCCGACCAGTGACGGACGCTCCGGTGCTCCGGAATCCCGGAGCACCGGACGTGCGGTCCAGCGACCTATGCCGGGTCCGTGGCCCGCAGCCGTGGCCACCGCTGCTCGGTCCAGGCCCGCAACAGCCACTCCATCGGCCCGTACCGGAAGCGGGCCATCCACGCCGCGCTCGCGGCGAGCTGCACACAGTAGATCGCGACCGCGATGAGGACGACGACAGCGGGCGCGACGGCACCGGCGAGGCCCAGCCCGACGCCTGTGAAGACCAGCACGCAGAGCAGCGACTGACCCAGGTAGTTCGACAGGGACATCCGGCCGGCCGGCGCGAGTACGGCGACGACCCGCCGCCCCCGGTTGGTCTGAAAGAACTGGAGCACTGTGGCGGCGTACGCGGCCGCGAGCAGCGGTGCGGTGAGCACGCCCGCCGTCAGCCCGGTCAGGTTGGCGGTGCCCCCGCCCGAGGCGAAGACCACCGCGCCGGCCAGGCCGACCGGATAGCCCAACTGCTGCACCCGGCGCAGGAGCTGCCGGTTCCCGGCGACGTCGGTGAGCAGCCGGCGCCGCCCGGCCGCGTAACCGAAGAGGAAGGCCGAGAGAGCGAGCGGCCCCTGCACGAGGAGCGTGCCGAACATCGCCGGCAGCTGGCGTACGTGCTCAGTGATCAGTGTGCCGATCCCACCCTGGAGTGCCTCGGTGGACCGCTGTCCCGCCGCCAGCGCCGACGCCGGATCGGTGACCAGCTGGGTTCCGCTCGTGGCGGCGAGCGCGAGGACGAAGCCGATCACGCCGGTCAGCAGCACGGCGACGCGCAGCGCGGTCCCGACGCGGACTTTCCGCATAGCGAGCAGGACCAGACCGAGCAACGCGTACGTGGCCAGGATGTCGCCCTGGAACAGCAGCACCGCGTGGAGGATGCCGAGCACGAAGAGCCCGGCCAGCCGTCGCCGGAACCGTGGGGCGATGTCGACGCCGCGCCGCGCGGCGGAATCGAGTTGGAGCGTGAAGCTGTAGCCGAACAGGAAGGAGAAGAGCAGGTACGCCTTCATCGTGAAGAGCAGCTCGACCAGCCACAGGACCGCTTGGTCGCCCCACGAGTCGTGTGCGGGATCCGGAACCAGCTGGAAGGGATAGCCGGAGGCGAAGAAGGCGATGTTGACGACCAGGATGAAGAGCAGCGCCACGGCGCGCAACGCGTCGACGTCGACGATCCGGGACAGCGTCCCCGACGACGCTCGGCTCTCGACGGGCGGGTCCTTGATGGAACGGCTCACGGGACAACCTCCGGAACGGACAGGAAACCTGTTCGGTGACTGCCCTGTGACCCTATGAAGTTGCCCGCCCTGGCCGACAGCCGGTGAGCGGGAAGATGGCAGGTGGGGTATGCCCTACCCGCACCTGCCATGAGCTGCCAACGGACCCGGATCAGCCCTTCAGGAGCTCCCGCGCCATCACGATCCGCTGCACCTGGTTGGTGCCCTCGTAGATCTGGGTGATCTTGGCGTCCCGCATCATCCGCTCGACGGGGTAGTCCCGCGTGTAGCCGTAGCCACCGAGCAGCTGCACCGCGTCGGTGGTGATCTCCATGGCTGCGTCGGAGGCGAAGCACTTCGCCGCCGCGCCGAAGTAGGTGAGATCCGCGTCGCCGCGCTCCGACTTGCCGGCAGCCGCGTACGTGAGCTGCCGGGCCGCCTCGAGCTTCATGCCCATGTCGGCGAGCATGAACTGGATCCCCTGGAACTCGGCGACCGCCTTGCCGAACTGCCGACGCTCGGCCACGTACCCCTTCGCGTAGTCGAGCGCGCCCTGCGCGATCCCGACGGCCTGCGCGGCGATGGTGACCCGGGTGTGGTCCAGGGTCTTCATCGCGGTCGCGAAGCCGGTGCCCTCCGCGCCGATCATGCGGTCGGCGGGGATCCGCACGTTGTCGAGGTAGACCTCGCGGGTGGGCGAGCCCTTGATGCCGAGCTTCTTCTCCGGCGCGCCGAAGCTCACTCCGGGGTCGGACTTCTCGACGACAAAGGCCGAGATGCCCCGGGACCGGGCGGACGGGTCGGTAACGGCGAAAACGGTGTAGAACTCGGACACGCCGGCGTTCGTGATCCACCGCTTCACACCGTTGAGCACCCAGTGATCCCCGTCACGTACCGCCCTGGTGGTCATCGACGCCGCGTCGCTGCCAGCCTCCGGCTCGGAGAGGCAGTACGAGAACATCGCGTCACCGGCCGCGACCGGCGTCAGGTACCGACTCTTGAGGTCGGCGGAACCGGACAACAACAGTGGCATCGTGCCAAGTTTGTTCACCGCCGGGATCAGCGAGGAAGATGCGCAGGCACGGGCCACCTCCTCGATCACGATGGCGGTGGCCAGCGCGTCCGCGCCCGCGCCGCCGTACTCCTCGGGGATGTGCGGGGCGTGGAAGTCGGCCGCCCGCAGCGCGTCGTAGGACGCCTTGGGGAACTCCCCGGTCTCGTCGGCCTCCGCGGCGTGCGGAGCCACCTTCGCGGCACAGACCTCACGCACCGCTTCCCGGATCGCCTGGTGCTCATCAGGCAACCGGTAGACGTCGAACGACTCCCCTGCGGCCATCTCGGCCCTCCCCTTCACCGCTATCATGCGCAGTCTGTGACGACTCCTGACCGCCGACCGCGCAGACTGAAGACTAGCGACTGCAGTTCAGGTGATGTTACCGGCGCGTAGGCATGGGCAATATGGTGCACCTGACGCGCTCGACGATGATGAAGACCGAGACAGTGAGCGACCCTCCGGTGCCCCGCCCAGGTGCCGCAGCAGAATGCGACGCGACGACGCGACGCCAGCGCGAGCGGAGAAGACAGGCGTGACGATCCCCTACCCCACCATCCAGCCGACCCCCGTCATCGCCGCGGTGACCCCGCCCTCGGGTGCACCCCGGCCGCGGGTGACGTTCCTCGGGACTGGTTACCTCGGTGCGACGTACGCCATCTGCTACGCGGAGCTGGGGTACGAGGTCCTCGGGTTCGACGTCGACGCCGACAAGATCGCGATGCTGAACGCGGGCCAGGTGCCGATCCACGAGCCCGGCCTGGACGAGCTGCTCCGGCGCAACCTCGCCGCCGGCCGGCTCCGGTTCAGCACCGACATCGCCGAGACCGCCGAGTTCGGTGACGTGCACTTCATCTGCGTCGGCACCCCTCAGCGGGCCGACGGCATGGGCGCCGACCTGTCGTACGTCGAGGCGTCGGTCACCAGCCTCGCCCAGCACCTGACCCGCAAGGCGCTGATCGTCGGCAAGTCCACCGTGCCGGTCGGCACCGCCGAGTGGGTCGAGCAGCTCGTCGGCAAGCACACCCCCCACGACCTGGACGTCGAGGTGGCGTGGAGCCCCGAGTTCCTCCAGGAGGGCTTCGCCGTCGACGACGTCCTGCGGCCCAACCGGATCGTGGTCGGCGTCAAGAGCGAGTGGGCCAACGGCATGCTCTACGCCGCGCACAAGGGCGTGTTCGACCTGGCCGCCACCGAGGACCGCGAGGTGCCCCTGGTGGTCACCGACTTCGCCACCGCCGAGCTGGTCAAGGTCGCCGCGAACGCCTTCCTGGCCACCAAGATCTCTTTCATCAACGCGATGGCCGAGGTCTGCGAGGCTTCCGGTGGCGACGTCACCCAGCTGGCCCGCGCCATCGGCTACGACCCGCGGATCGGCAACAGGTTCCTCCAGGCCGGCCTCGGCTTCGGAGGCGCCTGCCTGCCCAAGGACATCCGGGCCTTCCAGGCGCGCGCCCAGGAGTTGGGCGCCGGCGAGGCGCTGCGCTTCCTGCACGAGGTCGACCTGATCAACCTGCGCCGGCGTACCCGGGTGCTCCAGCTCGCCGCGGACCTGCTCGGCCGCCGCTCCGGCCCGGCCGGCCCGGACTTCTCCGGTACCCGGATCGCCGTGCTCGGTGCCACCTTCAAGCCCAACACCGACGACGTCCGCGACGCTCCGGCGCTCGCCGTCGCCGCGCTGCTGCAGAAGGCCGGCGCCGACGTGCACGTGTACGACCCGCAGGGCACCGAGAACGCCCGCCGCGCGGTTCCCGAGTTGACCTACGAGAGCAGCATCAACGAGGCGGTCAGCGACGCCGACCTGGTCTGCGTCCTCACCGAGTGGGCCGACTTCCGCAACGCCGATCCGGTCGCCCTCGGCGAGTTGGTCAAGGGCCGCAAGGTCGTCGACGGCCGCAACTGCCTCGACCCGGCACTGTGGACGCAGGCGGGCTGGGAGTACCGGGGCATGGGTCGCCCCTGACGAAACCGACGCCCACCGGCCGGTCATCGAGCGTCTCGATGGCCGGCCGGTGTCGTTGTTTGCCCGGGACCCGCCGACAAGAGTCGAAATCCGCGCCAGCTTTGGGCATGCTGCGACAGTGGGAGTCCACAGTGCGGGTGGAGGGGTGTCGTGGCGACCTTTCAATGCTCCTCGTGCGGCCGGGAGATCAAGCCGGCCGTCCGATGCCCGCACTGTGGGGCAGATCAACCACAGTGGGTCGAACACCTGGCCGATATTGAGCGTTCGATCGCGGAGATGAAGGCGCGCGACGCCGCCATCGCGCGCGAGCAGCGGCAGATCGCCGCCAAGATGCAGGCCGCGCTCTTCCAGCGGGACATCCTCGCCCACGCCGGCGAGGAGCGGATCAAGCAGGCCACCCGGCCACGCCGGGTGCTCCGCCGCCGCCCCGGCCGGCGGCCACCGACCGCCACCATGGGGGCGCCGCCACGGGTGCCCCGCCAGGGCACTTCGCCCGCCCCGGAGGATCCGCCGCCCCCGCCCCGGGCCGCCTGGTTGGACGTGGACGACCCGGAGCACCCGCCTGAGGCATCCTCCCGCGAGGTGCAGAACATCCCGCTCGGGCTGGGCGCGCTGCTGCTCGGAGTGGCAGCGGTGGTCTTCGCCGCGGTGGCCACCAGTTCGATGGACGCGCTGGCCCGGCTGGGCATCCTGCTCCTGGCCACCGTGCTGATGCTGCTCGCCCCACCGGCACTGGCCCGACGCGGGCTCACCTCGACCGCCGAGACCATCGCGGCCGTCGGCCTGCTACTGGTGCCGCTCGCCGGCAACGCCCTCTGGGCGGTGGACCGGATCGGCGCCGGCGGCGGCTCCGCCACGGTCTTCGCCGGGGTGATCTTCGCGGTCACCGCAGCCGTCGCATTCGGGTACGCCGGTTGGACGGGTCTGCGCGCGCCCCGCTTCGCCACAGTGCTCGCCGCGCAGCCGGTGCTGCCTCTGCTGGCGTACGACCAGATCACCGGTCCGGGCGGCTGGGCTCTGGTGCTGGCCCTGGTCGCCCTCGTCAACCTCGGCCTGGCCCGCTCCGGCGTGACCGTCGAGCGCCCCGCCCGGCAGGACCTGCCGTCGCCGGGCACGCCGTCGGCGCCCCGCCAACGCGACGCCGAGAGCCGCCCCGAGGGCGACCAGGAGGAGGCCGCCGAGCTGATCGACGCCAGCGCGGGCTCCGCCGAGCCGCTGCCGACCCGGCCGGTGCCCGGTCTGCGTGAGCTGACCTGGTTGCTGCACGCGCTGGCGGTCGCCGTCTCGCTGGCGTACGCGGTCACCGCCCTGCTGCGGGCCGAGACCGTGCCGACCGCGACGGGCGCCGGGGTGGTGCTGGTGTTGGCCGCCGTGATCGGGCTGGCCGGCGCGCTGGTGCTGCGTCGCCCGCCGCTGCCCGACGTCGCGGCCGGCATCGTCACCCTGGCCGTGATCGGCGCGCTCAGCCGAATCGCCTCGGTGGCACTCCCCGGCCGGGCGCTGCTACTGATCGCGGCGGTCATCACGGTGACCGGGCTGGCGGTCCGCGCGGTCCCGGAGGCGGCCCGACGTGGCCCACAGATCGCCTCCGCGGTGGCGCTGACCGTCAGTGGTCTGGTGGTCGCCGGCGGCGCGCTACGCGCCGGGGTGCCACCGGTCCGGGCGGCACTGCCCGCCTGGGACCCCGACCTCAGCCGGTACCCGGGCGAGTTGGCCGCCGCGGTCGGGCCCACCACCTGGCAACTCGCGGGTGCCGCATTCCTGCTCACCATCGCGGCGGTGCTGGCCCTGCCCGCCGAGATCCGCCGGGAGTTCGCGGTCGCCGGCGCGGCGCTGACCGCGCTCGCCGTCCCGGCCTCGTTCGGTCTCGGCTGGACGACGGCACCCTGGCCGATGGTCGTCACCGCGATCGGCATCGGGGTGATCGGGCTCTCCGCCCGCACCGACCGAGCCGCGGTGGCGCACGCCATCGGGGCGGCCGTGGTCGGCCTGTTCGGAGCGGGTGCCAGCCTGTCCAGCCCCACCCTCACGGCCGCGGTCCTGATCACCCTGTTCGTGGCCGGCACGCTTGTCGCGCTGGCGCCCCGGATCCGGATCGCCTCGGCCGCCTCCGACACGGTCACCGCCTGGGCCGCCGGTGGCGCCGCGTTCGCGCTGCCCGGGGCGGTGGCCGCGTTCGTGGCAGCCACCATGCCGAGCGACTCGACCCTCACCCCGGCGAGCCTCCGCGAGGTGACCGTCCCGGTCCTGGCTGCCAGCTTCCTGGCGGTCTGCGTGACCCTCGGCTACGCCGCCGTCGTGCAGGTCTCCCAGCGCCACATCCCCGCGCCGCTGTCGGTCGGCACCGGGCTGGGCGCGCTGCTGGTCACCGCCGCCGCGTTCGGGGCGCCCGGCGCGACGGTCGCCGACGCCTGGGTCGGCGCGCTCCTGCTGGTCGCGGCGGTGCTGCTCTTCCTGGCCCCCTCCATCGACGCCGGCCGTCGAGCCGACCTCACCCTCGACGGCTCGGACCTGGCCGCCGCGGCGGTCACCACCGCCCTGATCGCCACGCTGGTACGGATCGGTGCGGTGCTCGCCCCGGGCGGGCAGCTGGCGGTGGCCGCCGCCCTGCTCCTGGTGGTCGCCGTGGGCGCCCGCAGCATGCCGGAGGAGTGGCGACGCGGGCCGATCCTCGGCCTCACCGTCGGCGGTGTCCTGATCGGCGTACTCGCCGGCTGGTCGGCGGTGCGCGGTGGCGTCGGCGTACTGGCCACCCCCGGCCCGATCTGGAGGGGCGACCTGAGCGACTGGCCGGCCGCCCCAGTCGGCGGTGCCACCTGGCAGGCGCCGGTCGCGCTTGCGCTGTTGGCCCTCGCCGCCGGCATCCTGCTCCCGCCGCCCTGGCGCTGGGACGTGTCCGGCGTGGCGGTGGTGCTCGCCACGATCGGCGCTCCGGCCGCGTTCGACCTGGCCTGGTGGTCGCCGGTTCTGGTCGGCGGGATGGTCGCCACCGTGTTCGGCATGGCCGCGGCGGCCACGGAGGAGGCGCGCGCCGGGCTGTCCCGGGCCACAGTGGCCGGGGTCGTCGCGCTGCACGCCGCCGGAGCCGGACTGGTCCGCCCGTGGACCACGGCCCTGGCGCTCGGCAGCATCGCTCTGATCGGCGTGGTGGTGGCCACGCTGGCCCGTGTCCTCGCCGGCCCACAGGTCGCCGACATCGACACCGAGGGATTGCCGCCGCACCTGGCGCAGATCGGCGGCGCGGCGATCGGCGCCGCCCTGCTGGCCCTCCCCGGTGCGGTAGCGGCACTGGCCGCCGAGTTCGAACACTCTGCGCAGGTGGTGCTGACCGCCGCGCTTGCCGCGACCAGCCTCGGCCTGGCCGCCGTGGCCGCGGTCCGCCGGCAGGTCCCGCAATATCTGCCCTGGGTCAGCGTGGCGGTGGTCGGCGGGGCCACCATCAGCGCCCTCGCCGCCATCCCCACCGGCCTCGCCGCCGGCGTCTACGCGGCCGCCGCCGCCCTGCTCGGCGTGCTGGCCGAGCTGATCCGCGCGGCCACCGTGCCGCCCACCGGCGCCGCCCAGCCGGTCCGACGCTGGGCGGTACGACTCGACGGCGCCCTCCGGCGGCTGCCCGACGACCCGGAGCGACGACGGTGGCGGGTCGACCCCGCGGCGGGTGCGTTGGCCGCGGCGGCCCTTCCGACCGCCCTGGCACTCGCCTCGATCGCACCCGCGCTGGTCACCGCCCTGGTCGAGCCGCACCGCACACTGACCCGGATCTGGCAGGGCCCGCCGCCGGAACTGCTCACCCCACCGCCGGACGTGGTCAACCCGACCCACGTGCTGACGGCGCTGCTGCTCACCGCGACCGCCGCGCTGGCCGCCACCGGGTTCACCGGCGGCCGCCGGTCCCGGGCCGTGCCGGTGGTGCTGCCCGGGGCAGCCGTCACGCTGCTGATCGCACCCATCGCGCTGGGCCAGGGCTGGCCCGCCAGCACCTTCGCCGCGCTCGCCGTCTTCACCATCGCGATGCTCGGTCTCGCACTGACGCCACCGCCGCCGCTGGTCGAGCGGGCCCGCTCGCTGCGGCTGGCCCGGGTGCTGGTGTTCGCCATCGGTCTGGCCGGCGGCAGCGCCGGACTCGCCGGCAGCCTGGCCGACCGGCAGATGACAGTGCTCACCCTCGGCAGCGCGGTCGGGGTGGGCGCGGTGGCGGCGCTGTTCGGCACCACCCAGCGGGCGCGCATCCTCGGCTGGCTCTTCGCCTCACTCATGGCGCAGCTCTTCGTGCTCACCGCCGGCCTGGTCGCCGGCCTGGCCGCGGTCTGGTCCGCGTTCGGGGTGCTGGCCGTCGGCGCGGTCCTACAGGTGCTCGCCGCGACCCTGCCCCGGCTGCGCCGCCCCGAGGCGCAGCGGGAAGCCTCCACTGTCGAGTGGACCGGGTACGCTGCCGCGCTCATCGCGTTGGCCCTCGCCTTCGACTCGCCCCGACACATCGCCGCCCTGCTGGCCGCCTGGGGCGCCGTCCTCGGAGTGGCGGCGACCCGACCCGGCCGCCGGCCGGTGGAACGCCGGATCCTGTTCTGGGCGGTGGTGGTCTGCGAGATCACCGCGTGGTGGATCCTGATGCGAGTCGCCGACGTGGCGCTGCCCGAGGCGTACACGCTGCCGTTCGCCGCGCTGGCCCTCCTCGTCGGAGTCCTGGAGCTGCGTCACCGACCGGACATGAGCAGTTGGGTGGCGTACGGGCCGGCGCTGGTCGCGGCCTTCGTGCCAACGCTGGCCATCGTGGTGGCCACCGAGTCCAGCACGATGCGGCAGATGCTGCTGCTGCTCGGCGCCGTCGCGGTACTGATCTTCGGCTCGTCCAGTCGACAGCAGGCACCGGTGATCGTCGGCGCGTCGGTCACCGCGATCACCGCGATCCACGCCCTGTTCAGTCTCGGCCCGTGGCTGGCGCTGATCCCGGTGGGCATCCTGCTGCTGGTGCTCGGCGCGAGCAACGAGCGCCGACGCCGCGCCCAGGAACGCCTACAGACCGCGCTCCGCGGCATGAGATAGACCGGAGGGTCCCGGCGGCGTGCCTGAGTGGGGACGGTGAGTGGGCGCGGGGATTGCCGCGGACCCAAGCGTTTGCCGCGCGCGATCTTGCACTTTCTGTCGCGACACAAGGGGCGAAAGCCGCGAAGCGGCGACCGAAAGTGCAAGATCGCGGGTGGGGTGGGGGCGGGGCAGCTAGCGCAGGGTCGCCTTTAGGGCGGTTTCCTTTTCCGCTACCAGCTTTTCCAGGTCCTGCTGGTAGGTCGTCATCTTGGCGCGCAGATCCTCGTCGCCGGCACCGAGGATCCGTACGGCGAGCAGGCCGGCGTTGCGGGCGTTGCCGATCGACACGGTGGCGACCGGGATCCCGGCCGGCATCTGCACGATGGACAGCAGCGAGTCCATGCCGTCGAGGTGCTTCAACGGCACCGGCACACCGATCACCGGCAGCGGCGTCACCGAGGCGACCATGCCGGGCAGCGCGGCGGCACCCCCGGCCCCCGCGATGATCACCTTGAGGCCCCGGTCGGCGGCGTCGCGCCCGTACTCGATCATCGCGACCGGAGTCCGGTGCGCCGAGATCACCCGCACCTCGTACGCCACGCCGAAGTCGTCCAACACCTCGGCGGCGGCCCGCATGGTCGGCCAGTCCGAGTCGCTACCCATGATCAAGCCAACCGTGCTCACTGCGGCCCTCTCGTCGTTCCCGAAACCGTGGCTCACTCGTGGCCCTCGCGCAGCCAGCGCGCAGCCCGTGCGGCCCGTGCCCGCAGGTCGTCCAGGTCGTCCCCGAGCACCGTGACGTGCCCGATCTTGCGGCCAGGTCGCACCTGCTTGCCGTACAGGTGCACCTTGGCACCGGGCTCGGCCGCGAAGAGGTGGTGCAACCGCTCGTCGATCGACATTCCGCCCGGCTCACCGCCGAGCACGTTCGCCGACACCACCACCGGGGCGGTCAACGCGGTGTCACCCATCGGGTAGTCCAGCACGGCCCGCAGGTGCTGCTCGAACTGCGAAGTCCGGGCGCCCTCGATGGTCCAGTGCCCGGAGTTGTGCGGGCGCATCGCCAGCTCGTTGACCACGATCGCGGGCCGGCCGGCGTCGTCGCGCACCTCGAACAGCTCCACTGCCAGCAGGCCGATCACCCCGAGCGCGGTGGCCAGGTCGATGGCGAGCTGCTGAGCGGAGACCGCCAACTCCTCGTCCAGGCCGGGCGCCGGGGCCAGCACCTCCACGTTGATGCCGTCGCGCTGCACCGTCTCGACCACCGGGTACGCGGCCACCTGACCGAACGGCGAACGGGCCACCTGCACGGCCAACTCCCGTCGCAGCGGCACCCGTTCCTCGACGATCAGCCGGGTGCCGCCAGCGAGCAGCGTGGTTGCCAGCTCGGTGGCCTGGGCCGCGTCGTCGACCATCCAGACGCCCCGGCCGTCGTAGCCACCCCGGGCCGCCTTGAGCACCACCGGCCAGCCGACCTGCTCGCCGAAGCCGACGAGGTCAGCGGGCTCCGCGACCGGCGACCAGGACGGGTTGGGTGCACCCAGCTCGGTCAGGCGTTCCCGCATGACCTGCTTGTCCTGGGCGTGCAGCAGCGCGTCCGCCGGCGGGTACAGGGGCACCCCTTCCGCCGCCAGCGTGCGGATGTGCTCGGAGGGCACCTGCTCGTGGTCGAAGGTGACGACGTCGCAGCCCTTGGCGAAGGTGCGCAGGGCGGCCAGGTCGGTGTGGTCGCCGTACTGGACGTCGGTGGCGACCAGCGCCGCGCCGTCGTCGGGGGCGGTCGCGAGCACACGCAGTGACTGGCCGAGGGCGATCGCGGCCTGGTGGGTCATGCGGGCCAACTGGCCGCCACCCACCATGCCGACAACTGGCAGACCGGTACGGGAATCCATAGCGCGGCCAGCCTATCCGGGCCCCCGACGGGCCCACCGGGAGGGCCGGCGACCCGCCTCGGAAGAGCTGGCGGGACCACCCGACGGGCGGCGCGGGCGACTACCCGGCGTGTCCGTCCGGTTCAGCCCAGCTCGGCTACCAGGTCCTCGACCGAGGTGACCGGCCGCTGGCAGACGAAACCCCGGCAGACGTACGCGGCGGACCGCCCCTGGACCAGCGGACGGTCGGCGAGCAGCGGCACACCCGGCTGGTCCGGACGCCCGGCGACGACCACCGCTCCGGGCGGGGCGTGCCGGTGAGCGGCGGCGACCAGGGGGTCGCCGGCCGGGTCGTCGGTGGCCACGGCGATCTCGTACGGCCCGGAGAGCAACGCCTCGCCGACCATGGCCGCGTACCCGGTGAAGCGGGGGTGCTTCCCGACGATCGGCGCGACAGTGCCGAGGGCCGCCTCGGCGGCCTCCCGGTAGCGCGTCTCGCCGGTCAGCGCCGAGTACGCCACCAGCCCGGCGATCAACGCGGACCGGCCGGACGGGGTGGCGTTGTCGGTCGGGTCGGCCGGGCGGGCGACGAGCCGCTCCGCGTCGTCGGCGGTGTCGTAGAAGGCGCCACCGGGCGCGGCGAAGTGCGCCAGGGCGGTGTCCAGCAGTTCGCCGGCCAGGGCGAGCCAGCGGCCCTCGCCGGTGAGCTGGTGCAGCGCGCAGAATGCCTCGGCCACGCAGCCGTAGTCCTCCAGGACACCGGCCGGCTCGCCGACCTTGCCATTCCGGGAGACCCGGCGCAGCCGGCCGTCGACCAGGTGCACGGTGGCCAGGTGCTCGGCGGCCTGGCGCATCGCCCCGTCGGCGACGATGGTGACGCCGTCCATCAGGTTGGCGTCCTCGTCCTGCGGGGACAAGTGCACGGCGGCGACCTGCTGGAACTCGGCGAGGGCGGTGATCGCCAGGCCGTTCCAGGCCGCCACCACCTTGTCGTCGAGCGCCGGCTGCGGGCGGGTGTCCCGGGCGGCGAGCAGCCGTCCGACCACCTGCTGCCAGCGGGCCCGCACCTCGGGCGCGGCGTCGTCCACGTCCCGGGCCAGCCGCAGCACGCTCATGCCGTGCTCGAAGGTGCCCTCGTCGGTGACGGTGAACAGGTCGGCGGCGAACCGGCCGTCCTCCTCGCCCAACGCCTCGACGAGTTGGGCGGGCGTCCAGGCGTAGGTGAGCCCCTCGACGCCGTCGGTGTCGGCGTCCAGTGCGGACGCGAACCCCTGCCCCGGCCGGTGCAGCTCGTCGGCGAGGAACCGGGCGGTGTCCCGGGCCACCCGGCGGGCCAGCGGGTCGCCGGTGAGCCGCCACAGCTGGGTGTAGACCCGCAGCAGCAGCGCGTTGTCGTAGAGCATCTTCTCGAAGTGCGGCACCGTCCAGTGCGCGTCCACCGAGTACCTGGCGAAGCCGCCCGCGAGCTGGTCGTAGATGCCGCCCCGGGCCATCGCCTCGGCGGTGTGCCGGGTGATCTCCAGGCCGCCCGGGTCGCCGGTGCGCTGGTGGTGGCGCAGCAGGAAGAGCAGGTTCATGTGCGGCGGAAACTTCGGGGCGCCACCGAACCCGCCGTTCGTCGCGTCGTACTCGCTGGCCAGCTTGGCGGCCGCCGCGTCGAGCAGCGGGGCGTCCAGCGGGGCGGTGGGGCCGCCCACGGCCTGCGCGCCGCCGATCGCCTCGACCACGGCGGCACCCTGGCCCAGGACCGCCTCACGCTGCTCCCGCCAGGCGGTGGCGACCGACTGGAGCAACTGGACGAAGTTGGGTCGCGGGAAGTAGGTGCCGCAGAAGAACGGGGTGCCGTCCGGGGTGGCGAAGACGGTCATCGGCCAACCGCCCTGGCCGGTCATCGCCTGGGTGGCGGTCATGTAGACCGCGTCCACGTCGGGACGCTCCTCACGATCCACCTTGATCGACACGAAGTTGTCGTTCATCAGGGCGCCGACCTGCGCGTTCTCAAACGACTCGTGCGCCATCACGTGGCACCAGTGGCAGGCCGCGTAGCCCACCGAGATGAGCACCGGAACGTCCCGCCGCTTCGCCTCGGCGAACGCCTCGTCCGACCAGGGCCACCAGTCGACCGGGTTGTCGGCGTGCTGGAGCAGGTACGGGCTGGTGGCGTCGACGAGTCGGTTCACCTGACGACCATAGCCAGCCTCACTGCGACGGGCACGACAAGTTACCCAGGAAGCACGAGTCGCCCGGGTCTTTCACCTCGCATCAGCATCCCGGCCAGCCGATCCCGGGTCCTACCCGCCAACCGGCTCAGTGCGTCGTGGACTTCGACCTGCTCGTCCAGCAATGCCAAAGCAGCAGCAATCTCCTGCTGATCCTGGTGAGGCGGAAGCATGACCGGCAGCCCGGCGAGAACCGCAGTGCTGATCGAGGGCACAGCCGTACCCTGGGCTCGCCGCCGCACCCACTCCTGTGCCTCGGGCAGCGCTAGGTAGTAGGCGAGATACCGCGACATCACCTGGTACGGGCGCACTCTCATCAGGCCGGTCGAGAAGAGCCAGCCGTCACAGCTTGCCGGAACCCAAGCGAGTCGCCCGACTGTGCCGGTTCGGGTAACAAGGATGTCGTCCACGACAACGGTATAGGGCGCGAGAGTGGCCGCCACGTCAGCACGGACCCGACTGACGGCATCCGTGTGGACCCGCCCGTCCCGAACGTCCTTGGGCGCAATCATGCCCACGCCGTCTTCGCTCCGATCTTGCTGCCGCACCGCCGCCCCCGAAGGCCCTGACCGAATATCGGCAATCTTCCCCAGACTCGACTCTGCCCAGCCTCGGGGAACGGCATCCAGCAGGCTCATCGTTGGCCAAGCCCCCTGAGCATCTCGTGCACGTCGGCGTCTATCCCTCTCGCAACGTTTGTCAACTGGATCAACTCGCTTGTCAGCTCCGAGAAGTCCGCGTCGGAAGGGTGGCCCGTCGCGACTGACTCAGGCTGCACATAGCTTGGCGGAAACAACGAGTAGTTTTGATCGGCGATGGCAGTGGCCGTGGCTGTGGCGCTGAACCCCACGCGCGGGACGAACTTCCGGTCGGTCCGGCCGACCGACAGCCATCGTCGATACTCCTGCGACACTTCCTCGATGTCGTGCGGCGCCAACTGCCGGCGGGTTCGGGTGGACATGCCGCCCAACGTCTGCGCATCGATGAACAGCACATCCTCGCGCCGCCTCGACGGGCGTCGGACCAGCCACAGGGCTACCCCGATCGACGTCCCGCCGAAGAGTTGCGTTGGCAGAGCCACCACGGCGGCAAGTGCACCGTCCTCGACAAGCCCTCGCCGAATCTCGCGCTCCCGGGGAGCAAGGGTCGAGGCGGCGCCATTGGGCATGATCACGGCGCCCCGCCCGTTCTCGTCAAGCGACTCGACTGCCAGTTGGAGCCAGTTGAACTCTTTCCGGCGGGAAGGTCCGTATCGCCGGCGCATCCCGCCCACTTCAGCGTCGGATAGAAGGCCGAAGGGTGGATTCGATACGACGATGTCGAATCGGTCCATCGCTGCCATGGCCAGCGAACCCAGCTCCGACTTCGACACCGTTGCCCCCGCGCCGTGCATGACGAGGTTCATCTCCGCCAGTTCCACAAGAGTCGACTCGGGGTGCGACGCCCGCACGACGAGTGGTGGTGAGCCACCGCTTGCCACAGCGACCTCGACGAGAAGTTCCCCCGCGCGGGAGAACGGATCGAGACAACGCGACCCGGCCGTTATCGGGCCGACCAGCTCCGCAATCAGCCGGGCGACTGATCGAGGCGTGAAGAACTGACCGCTCATACCGTCGCCGAGCTGGTCGAGCGCGTGGTCGAAGATGCCGATGAGATCGGACGACTCCACGCCGACGCCGTCAAGGATGTGGATTGCGCGACCCAGGGCGTGCCAAACGGCCGGCTGCACGTCTGCCAGCCGCCTGGCGACCCGCGCTGACTCGACGAGGCCGGTGTCGGCGAATGTGTCAGCGAGCCGATCAGTCGGCCGGGATGACTCGTTCAGCGAGACTACGAGATCCCGCCATGCCAGCGGACGTTCACGGCGCAGGAACACAAGTGCCAGAACGACGTGCCAGTAAACACCGTCACGCGTCGCCGATCGGTGCAGGTCCGCCGTCAGATCGGCCGCCTCCCTCACCAATCGTCGACCTTGCGCCGACACTGGACCATCCCTCTGCGCCCCGGCTTGTGCGCCCGGGTTCAGACGGCTTCCATACGTAGCGCCCGGCAGTTCGTCATCTCGCAGCGACTTCGTCGGAATCGGACGCCGGGCAAGCCAGGCGGCCACCTCGTCTCGTTGGAACAGTTGCCCGTCCGCCGTCTCGACGGGCGTCGGAAAGTCGGCGTACCGACGCTCCCAGTTGGTAACGGCCGGACGCTCCACCCCCGCGAGACGTGCGATGTCAGAGCGGGAAACGAGACCTGCCCCCGAGGCGTCCACGCGGGCCTCAGAAGCCTGGCCGCGCTGCCCGCGAACGCACTTCTCCGCGCCGCGCAAGGACGGTCTCGACTCGATCGAGCCCTCGAATCTCCTTCGCCAGGACCGGATCCATCCTGCCCAACAGGAGATAGAGCTTTCGGTGGTCAGCAGACAGGTCACGATGGTGGATGGGCTCGTAGTGCATGATCCTGTTTCGCAGCAAACGCATTGTCTCGAAGGCCTCGTGCAGTTCAGCCCTCCGGCCGGAGTAGTGCGGAAACGCCAGGTGCAGCGTCGGGACCCAGAGCAGGCGGTCATAGGACGAACCACGGCGGTTGCTGAGCAGGGACACCCAGAATCCGAAGCTCAGTTCGGCGACGACATCGTCGGCAGACGGCGGCGTCAGGCCCCTGCGTCGGCACTTGAGCGTGGCCTCGGTCACCAGGCGGATGCCGTGATCAGTCAGGGGAACCGACGCTGCCGCCCACCAGTCCGATCGGCCGAATCTCCGGCAGAGTTGGTCATGCAACGCGTTTCTGAGCGCGACTTCGAGGCAGTGCAGCGGCCCATAGAAGGCGGCGGACACCTCGATATTCCACCAATAGAGCCCCACCGCTTTGTCTGCGGCCTGCCCGCTCTCGGTCAGGTACGGGTTCAGCCGCGGGACGGAGAATGCCCGGCGGATCCAGTCCGGCAGGTCGTCGGCGCTCATGCTCAATCACTCCGTCCGAACGCGGTTACCTGCGAGGGGTGACGTGGTAGGGTGGGACGCGTAAGCCCCGGGTCCGCCTCTGCTCTGCATGCCGCCCGGGGCACTGCTTTGTCCGGGCAGAGCGCAGTGAGCGCAAACCCTGGCCAAACCAACAGCCCTGCTTACTGCGAGAAACTTACCCCTCAGTGTCCGGTTCTGCAAGCGTACTCCGCTACGCAGAACCTGTTAACCCCTGATTCCAGCTCCTCAGGACGCGCCGTCGGCGCGGAGCCGGAACACGTTCGACTCCGCCGAGTCGCGCAGGGACCCCAGCACCGCCCCGATCTTGTCCGCTGGCATCGGCTTGAAGAAGTGGTAGCCCTGCGCGGAGGTGCAACCCAGCTCGGCCAGGGCCATCCGCTGCTCGGCGGTTTCCACCCCTTCGGCGACCACCCGCAGCCCCAGCTCGTGAGCGAGGCCCACGGTCGTCCGGACGATCGCGGCGGCCTCCGGCGAGTCGGCCATCCGGATGACGAAGGAGCGGTCCACCTTCAGCTCGTCCACAGCGATCCGGGTGAGGAAGGTCAGCGACGAGAAGCCGGTGCCGAAATCGTCGACCGCGAGTTGCACGCCCATCGACCGGAGCGTCGCCAGCACCTCGTCGATGACCTCCAGCTCGCTCATCACCACCGTCTCGGTGATCTCCAGGACGAGCCGGTGCGGCGGCACCTGGTGGCGGCGCAACGCGTCGGCGATCTCCACAGGTAGCCGGGGGTCGAGCAGGCTGCGCGCCGAGAGGTTGACCGAGATCGGGACGTCCAACCCCTCCCGGGCCCAGCTGGCGGCCACGCCGAGCGCCTTGTCCAACACGTAGCGGGTGAAGGTGCCGAGTTGCTCGCTGTTCTCCACCGGCCGGATGAAGTCGGCCGGGTTCAGCCACCCACGCCGGGGGTGCTGCCAGCGGATCAGCGCCTCCACCCCGGTGGGCGCTCCCGTGGCCAGGTCGACCGCCGGCTGCAGCGCCAGCACCAGTTGATCGTCGACCTTCAACGCCTCACGCAGCTCGGCCAGCAGGGCGAGTTGGTCGGTGCTGGCCGCGTCGCGGGCGGCGTCGTACGCGGCGACGTTGCCACCGCCCTCCTTGGCCTGGTACATCGCGATGTCGGCCCGGCGCAGCAGCTCGGTCAGGTCCGCGGTGCCGGCGGCGGCCACCACCACGCCGACCGAGACCTCGATGGACATCCGTACGCCGGCCACCTCGGTCGGCGCGGCCAGCCGCTCGGCGATCTCGCGGGCCTGGCGCAGCGCGTGGGCCATCGGGGCGGCCCGGTCGCCGAGCACCGGGACCGCCGTGAGCAGCAGTGCGAACTCGTCGCCACCGAGTCGGCCGAGCAGGTCGCCGGCGCGGACCAACGCGTTGAGTCGGTTCGCGGTCAGCCGCAGCAGCTGGTCACCCGCCGCGTGGCCGAGGGTGTCGTTGACTTCCTTGAACTGGTTGATGTCCAGCAGCAGCAGCGCCACCGGGTGATCGTGGCTGAGCTGTCGCAGCGACTGGTCGCCCTTGCTCAGCATCGCCGCCCGGTTGGCCAATCCGGTGAGCGGGTCGTGCACCGCCTCGTACGACGAACGGGCGGTCACCAGCCGCAGCTCGTGGTGGGTCGCGGCGTCGTGCAGCGCGGCGGCGAGCGCGTCACCGAACGCGGCCACCGCGTCGCGTTCCCGGGCCGAGGGCGGGGCCGAGCGGGGGAACCGCACCCGCAACCGACCGACCGGCGCGGCGCCGACCGACAGTGCCCGGCTCAGCTCGTGCTCGTCCAGCTCCGACTGGGCCGGTGGGCCGGTCTCCCGGTCGACCAGCTGACCGCTGGCGTCGCCCCGGTAGCGGTGCCAGCGCCCGTCGGCCCGCGCCACGTCGACGTCCACCAGTTCGGCGTTGAACAGCGTCAGCGCCCCGGTGACCGCCGCGCTGGCCACGCCCCGCTCGTCGAGCTGGTTGAGGGCCGCGGTGGCCTCGGCGAAGGCACGCCAGGTGCGGCGCTCCTGATCGGAGCGCAGCCGGTAACGGTAGGTCTGCTGCAGTAGCCACAGCAGCGGCGGCAGCAACAGCAACCAGCGCGGGTCGATTTCCAGAAGCGCGACCACCACGAGGCCGACCGCCACGTTGCCGACGAACATCAGCAGCTTGCCACGCAGCGCGGCGAGCAGCGGTGGCCCGATCGGCAGCCCGTGCCGCAGACCCAGCGTCACCCCGCCCAGCCAGGCGGTCACCAGGAGGTACGTCACCGAACCGGCGATCACGGCCAGCGCCAGCATCGGGGTGGGCGGAGAGAGCAGCGGACGACCGAGCGCGGTCGTCACGGAGACGGCCAGCGCGGACGCGGCGGCCAGCGACGCGGCGATCCGGACGATCTCGAGGGCCGGACGGCGGTCGTTGTGCAGTGACAGCATCGTCCAGGCCAGCCCGGTGCCGAGCAGCGTGGCGGACGGGAGCCAGCCGGCTGGAGTCAGGTAGAGGCAGACGATCAGCGCCGCCTCGCCCCAGGTGATGCTGACCATGCCGGCGGCCGAGCGGAACCGCAGGCGGGCGAGCTGGGCGAGGGCCAGGACGGCGACGGCGATGCCGAAGCGGGCCGGACCGCCGAGGGGGTCCTCGGCCGGCAGCCGGACCGGAAGGG
The DNA here is from genome assembly GCF_018070365.1 of Micromonospora sp. D93. Classification (NCBI taxonomy): domain Bacteria; kingdom Bacillati; phylum Actinomycetota; class Actinomycetes; order Micromonosporales; family Micromonosporaceae; genus Micromonospora; species Micromonospora sp. D93. Next base: position 140,249 of record NZ_JAGPXW010000007.1, read on the forward strand.
TCAACCCGACCGCGGCGGCGGCCAGGGCGGTCAGCGTGACAGCGGCGGTGAGCACCAGCAGCCGGCCCGGTGTGCCACGCACCCCGAGCCGATCGAACGGGTCGTCGTCGGCCGGACCGGAGGTCATCGACCTCCCCCGTCAGCCGACCGACCGACGTCGCGGCGGGCGGCCGGTGCTGTGCTGGTCATCGGCGCCCCCTCCCGCACACGGCTCGGAGACTTTTGGTCCCCCCGGCGGAAGGCTAAGCCAAACCGGGTGGCCGCAACAGGGGGCGACCAACCGGTTCGGCGTGATTCATGCGTGGACTACCCGTTCAGGTGCTGCTGGTGCCCGTTGGGAGCGGGCGTGGATGAATCACGCCCCGCGGTCCCGTCTGTCGGATCGACGACTGCCGCATCGGCCCTGGTCCGGTCGGTCGGCCCGGACTGCTGGGGGAAGCGGTCCGGCAGACGGCGCAACCGAGCGTTCATGTTGCGGATCAGCAGGATGGTCGCGGTGGCCAGCAGCAGGATGAGGAAGAGGCCCATCGGCCCGGCCAGACCACCCGTGCGGGTGTCCCCGAAGTTGTTCTCCGCGAGCACCTGGGCAGCGGTCAACATGGCGTTCCTCCGATGTGCGGTTGGTAACCAGCGTAGCCCCGCCGGGAATCAGCGTGCGTGCACCGTCTCCCGCACTCCCGCGAAGAGGTCGGACTCGGGCAGCGGGCTGTCGACCATCGAGCGGGCCAGCTCGTAATCCTCGGTCGGCCAGGCGGTTCGCTGGAGCTCCATCGGCACGTGGAACCAGAAGCCGTCCGGGTCGACCTGGGTGGCGTGGGCACGCAGCGCGTCATCACGGACCGGGAAGTATTCGGCGCACTCGACCCGGGTGGTGATCCGGGGGCCCTTGTCGGGCCGATCCTCCCACCGCTTGATCCACTCCTCGTAGGGCGACTCCAGCCCGGCGGCCAGCATCCCCTCGTGCAACGCCATGATCTTGCCCTTGGAGAAGCCGATGTCGTAGTAGAGCTTCAGCGGCTGCCAGGGCGCGCCCAGCTCCGGGTAGCGCTCCGGGTCACCGGCGGCCTCGAACGCGGCCACGCTCACCTTGTGGCACATGATGTGGTCCGGGTGCGGATAGCCACCCTCTTCGTCGTACGTGGTCACGACGTGCGGACGGAACTCGCGCATCAGCCGCACCAGCGGGCCCGCGGCGACGTCGACGTCCTGGAGGGCGAAACAGCCCTCGGGCAGCGGCGGCAGCGGGTCGCCCTCGGGCAGACCCGAGTCGACGAAGCCCAGCCAGGCCTGGTCGACGCCGAGGATCGCGCGTGCGGCGTCCATCTCGGCACGCCGGATGTCGCCGATGTTGGCCCACACGTCGGGCCGGTCGAGCTTGGGGTTGAGCACGCTCCCGCGCTCGCCACCGGTGCACGTCACGACCAGGACGTCCACCCCCTGAGCGACATACTTCGCCGTCGTCGCCGCGCCCTTGCTCGACTCGTCGTCCGGGTGCGCGTGCACGGCCATGAGACGCAGTTGCTCTGCCAACTTCGGCGCTCCTCGTCTGTGCCGGACGGTGGACCCGACCGGGCTCGACCGGCTGACCTGCCGGGATCTTTCCTCACCGCACCCTGTCGCCGGCCACCAGCGTCGGGCATGACCTGCCATTCCTGCCGCTGGACCGGGTGGGAGGATGGGACTCTGCCATTCTTGCCGATGCCGCCGACAACAACGCCAGGAGATACCCGCCGGTGACCGAGACGCACGCCACAATTTCACCAGGTGCTCCGGTATTCCCGGCCGGGCGCTACGGCCGCCGTCGGGCATCCGGCGGAAAGCGCCGCCGTACGATGCTGGCCGCGCTGGTGCTGCTGGCACTCGTGGCGACGCTGACCGTGATCTCGGTCCGGCTCTACCGCCAGTACGGCGACCCGGTCTACGACGCCCAGGTGATCACGTACACCGACATCACGGACAACCAGGTGCTTGTCGACTTTCGGGTGACCGTCCCGCCGGGTGGATCGGCGGTCTGCGTGCTGCGTGCCCGGGACCGTTCCGGCGCCGAGGTGGCCCGCGATCAGGTCACCGTGACCGCCGATCCCGGGGATCGGCACGTCACGACCCGGCACCGCCTGGCCACCACCGCCCGGCCGTTCATCGGTGAGGTCCTGCGCTGCCGAGAACCGTCCTGAGCTGCCCGAACAGCACCGGAAACGGGGCCGACCGAGCGCCTACCCGGGGTGTGGGAAACGGACACCGGCGGTGATGGCCGACACGCTGTGTCGTTCCGCACTGGTAACTTGGTAGTTCACCTGTCAGCCAGCCACGCACAACTGAGGAGAACGCCTGTGTCCACTGGCAACGAGGCGCCCGCCACCTGGCTGTCGCAGGACGCGCACGACCGCCTCCAGGCCGAGCTCGACGAGCACATCGCCAACCGTCCGGCGATCGCAGCTGAGATCAACGCTCGGCGCGAGGAGGGCGACCTGCGGGAGAACGGCGGCTACCACGCCGCCCGCGAGGAGCAGGGCAAGGCCGAGGGTCGCATCCGCTACCTGCAGGAGCTGCTGCGCACCGCGAAGGTCGGTGAGGCCCCGACCGCCGACGCGGTGTCGCCGGGCATGGTCGTGACGATCTACTTCGACGACGACACCAAGGACACCGAGACCTTCCTGCTCGGTTCTCGGGAGATCGCGGCCACTACCGACCTGACCGTCTACAGCCCCGAGTCCGCGCTGGGCAAGGCGATCCTGGGCGGGCGTGCCGGGCAGACCTGCACCTACACGGCGCCCAGCGGCGCCGACATCAAGGTGACAGTGGTCAGCTTCGAGCCGTTCTCCGGCTGACCTTCGCCGGCCGCGCCACCCGCTGCCGGCCGGGCTGACCGACCGCCGGCATCCACTGTCGAAACACCGCGCATCCGAGGCGTGGCACCCACGGGTGTCACGCCTCGGCCGCGAAGACCACCTGGTAGCCGCTGGCCCGCAGCGCGCTGATCAGGGTGTCCGAGTGCTCGACGCCCCGGGTCTCCACCGACAGCGCCACCTCCACCTCGCCGAGGCTGAGGTGCGGGTTGGCCCGCTGGTGCTCCACGTCCACCACGTTGGCCCGGTGTTCGGCGATCTGGCTGAGCAGCGACGCGAGCTGCCCCGGCCGGTCCGAACAGCGGACGGTCACCCGCAGGTAGCGACCCGCCGCGGCCAACCCGTGCTCGATGACCCGCAGCATCAGCAACGGGTCGATGTTGCCGCCGGAGAGCACCGCGACCACGGGCGTCTCCACCTCGACCACGCCGGCCAGCAGCGCGGCGACACCTACCGCCCCGGCCGGCTCGACCACCTGCTTGCCGCGCTCCAGCAGCATCAGCAGGGCCCTGGAGATGTCCTCCTCGGAGACCGTGACGATCTCGTCGACCAGCTTGCGCACGTGGTTGAAGGTGATCTCGCCCGGCCGGCCGACCGCGATGCCGTCGGCGATGGTGGAGAAGATGGGCAGCCGGACCGGTTCTCCGGCCACCAGTGAGGGCGGGAACGCCGCCGCGCCGGCCGCCTGCACGCCGATGATCCGGACGTCCGGGCGCAACGCCTTCGCGGCCACCGCCATGCCCGAGATCAGACCGCCGCCACCCACCCCGGTGATGATCGTCTTCACCTCCGGGCACTGTTCGAGGATCTCCAGCGCCACAGTGCCCTGCCCGGCGATCACATCGGGGTGGTCGAACGGGTGGATCAGCACCGCGCCGGTGCGCTCGGCGTACGTGTGCGCGGCGACGAGCGACTCGTCGACGGTGTTCCCGGCCAGCTCGACCTGCGCGCCGTACCCCTTTGTCGCGGCCACCTTCGGCAGCGGGGCGTTGACCGGCATGAAGACTGTGGCGTGCGTGCCGACCAGGCCGGCGGCGAGGGCCACACCCTGAGCGTGGTTGCCCGCGCTCGCCGCGACGACACCGCGCTCCCGCTCGGCCGCCGACAACCGGGAGATCCGCACGTACGCGCCCCGCACCTTGTACGAGCCAGCGCGCTGGACGTTCTCGCACTTGAGCCACGTCGGCCCGCCCAGCGCCGCGGTGAGCGGCCGGGAGGGCTCCAGCGGGGTGGTGCGGATGACGCCAGCGAGCAACTCCCGTGCGGCCCGCACATCGTCGAGACCGACCAGTTCCGTCATGCCCCGATCGTGCCACCCGACTCCGGAGCCCTCGGCGGCGACACCGGCGTGCACGACGTCGACGATCAGGCGGTGGCCGGCGACTCCGTGCCGACCCGGGGGTAGCCGGGGGCGTGGCGCGTCCACGGGGCGGCCATCTCGAACTGACCGGCCACACCGAGCAGCAGCAGCTCCGAGCCGGGCGGACCGACCAGTTGCACGGCGACCGGCAGACCGTCCGGGCGACGGCCGACCGGCACGACGACCGCCGGCAGGCCGGCGATGTTCCAGGGCGCGGCGTACGGGGCGTACCGGATGTTGGCTGCCATGTTCGCCCGCCAGGACCGCTCCGACCAGCGGGCCGCCTCCGGTGGCGCGCTGGCCAGCGCCGGGGTGAGCAGCAGGTCGACCGAGTGGTCGGTGAAGAAGTCGACCGACCGTTGCCGCCAGGCGGCCCGGTCCGACTCCCGCACGTAGCCGCGACGCTGCGCCCACTCGCCCAGCGCCACGTGCCGTCGGTTACGCCGCTGCAGACCGCGCCGGTCCAGGCCGGAGGCCCGGACGTCGGCTGCGGCCGCGGCGAACCAGGTGGCGATGCCCTGGAGGCCGAGCGCGGTGGGGTAGACCGGATCGGCCGGCACCGTGTCGTGCCCGGCGGTGGCGAGGAGCCGACCGGCGGCGGCGACCGCGTCCCGGTTGGGCGCGTCCGCTGCGACACCGCGCACCGGGGAACGCAGCGAGACGCCCACCCGCAGGCGCTGCGGGGGGACCAACTTCTCGGGGCGCCGGCCGGCGAGCACCGAGAAGCCGACCGCCGCGTCGGCGACAGTGCTGGTCAGCATGCCGTGCTCGGTGAGGCCGAACCAGTCGTCCGCCCCGAGTTGGCAGGGGACCACACCCCGACCGGGCTTGAGCCCGACGAGTCCGCAGCAGGCCGCGGGGATCCGGATGGAGCCGAGACCGTCGTTGGCGTGCGCGATCGGCACCAGCCCGGCAGCGACCGCGGCGGCGGCACCACCCGAGGACCCACCAGGGGTACGCGTGCTGTCCCACGGGTTACGGGTCACCGCGCTGTCGTCGTCGGTGAGCGCCCACAGCCCCAGCTCCGGCATCCGGGTCACGCCGAGGATCACCGCTCCGGCGCCGCGCAGCCGACGCACCACCTCGTGGTCGGCCTCCGCGACGTCGGTGCGGGCGGCGGCCGACCCGTTCCAGGTGGGCAGCCCGGCGACCGGGGTGTTCTCCTTGACCGCCACCGGAACCCCGGCCAGCGGCAGGTTGGCCAGGTCCTCCTGCTCGTCGACCTTCTCGGCCTCGGTGATCGCCTCCCCGCCGCGCACGGCGCGGAACGCGGCCAGCTCACGGTCGGCTCGGGAGATGTACTCGAGGTGGTCGGCGACGACCTGGGTCGCCGAGACGTCACCTCGGCGTACGCCTCGGGCGATCTGCTTGGCGGTCGCTCCGACCCAGGTCGCCATGATGTCCTGCACGGCCATCCTCCCCCAGCGGTCAGCCCAGCGCCTGCTCCAGATCGGCGAGTAGGTCGTCGACCGTCTCGATGCCGACAGACAGTCGCACGAGATCGCCGGGAACTTCAAGCGGCGAGCCGGCAGCACTTGCGTGTGTCATCCGACCCGGGTGCTCGATCAGGGATTCCACACCGCCCAACGACTCGGCGAGCACGAAGAGCTTGGCCCGGTTGCAGATGTCCACGGCGTGCTCCTCACCACCGGCGGCGCGGAACGAGATCATGCCGCCGAACCGGCGCATCTGCTTGGCGGCCACCTCGTGACCGGGGTGCGAGGGCAACCCCGGATAGATCACCTGGGCGACCTTGGCGTGCCCGTCGAGGTACGCGGCGAGCCGCTCGGCGTTGTCGCAGTGCCGGTCCATGCGTACCCCGAGGGTCTTGATGCCCCGCAGGGTGAGCCAGGCGTCGAACGGGCCGTTGATCGCGCCCATCGCGTTCTGGTGGTAGCGCAACTCCTCGCCGAGCCCGGCGTCGGCGACGACGAGCGCGCCACCGACGACGTCGGAGTGCCCACCGACGTACTTGGTGGTGGAGTGCACCACCACGTCCGCGCCGAAGGCGATCGGCTGCTGGAGGTACGGCGAGGCGAAGGTGTTGTCCACCACCAGCAGGGCGCCCGCGTCGTGCGCCACGGCGGCCAGGGCGGCGATGTCGGCGATGCCGAGCAGCGGGTTGGTCGGCGTCTCGATCCAGATGATCTTCGTGCGGCCGGGCTGCACGGCCGCCCGGACCGCGGCCGGATCGGAGACCTTGGCCGGGCTGAACTCCAGGCCCCAGCGCTGGGCGACCCGGGCGAAGAGCCGGTACGTGCCGCCGTACGCGTCGTCCGGGATCACCACGTGGTCGCCCGGCTGGCACACGGCCCGCAGCAGTGTGTCCTCCGCCGCCAGGCCGCTGGCGAAGGCGAGCCCCACCGGCCCGCCCTCCAGCGCCGCCAGGCACTCCTGGAGGGCGTCGCGGGTCGGGTTGCCGGAGCGGCTGTACTCGTAGCCGAGCCGGGGCGCGCCGACGGCGTCCTGGGCGTACGTGCTGGTCTGGTAGATCGGCGGGATCACCGCGCCGGTGCGGGCCTCAGGGTCCTGACCGGCGTGAATGGCGAGCGTCTCGAAGCCGTGACTCATTCTGGTGAGGCTAGTGCCCCTTCCCGAGGGCTGGAACGGAACCCGCGCTCCGGGTGGGGGCCGGACCATCCGGCCCGGCCCCCACCTGCCGGCCAGGGGGCCGGCGGGGGCGGTCAGCCGGCCGGAACGGGCAGGACGTGCAGAGTGGCCTGGTCTCTCCCGCTCCAGTCGTAGGAGAGCGCGTAGAGCCGTGCGCCGTTCGGCGACCAGGCCAGCGCGCCGTCGCTGAGCTCGTCGCCGAGCTCGAAGCGGGCCAGCTCGGTGCCGTCCGGCGTGAAGACGAACACATCGGGGTCGTAGGTGGCGTCCGCCCCGGCGGCGATCCGGGCGCCGTCGCGGGAGACCTCGACGGCGTTCGGGTACGCCCCGGTGGGGTAGGTCGCCGAGGGGGTGGTGATGTCGGCGAACGGGAACGCCTGCACCTCGTACGGGGCACCGGCCGCGGTGTAGAGGGTGGCGCCGGTCGGGTCGAGGGCGATGTCCTGCAGGTTGCTGCCGATCACCGTCCAGTCGTTGGTCCGCAGGGCGGTCAGTGCTCCGGCGGCACCGATTCCGTACGCGTAGACCGACGCCGGGCTCAACGACGGCTGCCCGGCGAGCAGCACCGACCGGTTCTGGCCGGCCGCGGTGAGCAGCGGGTGATCGTAGAAGTCCTGGCCCGCTACCCCGGTGGTCACCCGGGCCGGCTGACGGCCCAGGTCGATCTGGCCGATGTTGCCGCCCCACTGGTCACAGCCGTAGCCGAACCACAGGTAGCGCCCGGTCAACGCCAGCGACGACGGGCACTCGCCCGCACCGGTGTCGTACCGGGCCGACTCGATCAACGAGCCGGTGTCGAAGGCGGCGATGGCGTTGGCGGTGGGCAGCGCCACGTAGAGCGTCCGCCGGTCGGCGCTGAGCAGCAGGTCGGTGGGGCCGGGCAGGCCCGACAGGGTGCCGACCACAGCGCCTGCCGCACTGGTCACCACGACGTCGGTCGAGGAGCGGCCACCGCTGACGAAGACCCGGTCACCGGCCGACACCACGTCGGCGACCGTCGTCAGCGGCAGTGGGGTCGCCGTCTGCGCGGCAGCCGCCTGGGCATGACCCGGGGGCGCGCCGACGAGCAGCCCGGCGGTCAGCGCCGCCAGCACCAGGGTGAAGCCTCTTCTGATCTGCAACGTTCGTCCTTTCGGAGCATCGACGCGTACGCCGACGGCCGGGACCATCCCGTGCTCATCCATTGACGTAGATGAGTAGCACAGCCGGCGCGCGCGTGGGGGGCACCGTGTTCCGCGAGACCGCCGGCATAGCCTGGCCCGATGAGCGGTTGCGTGTTCTGCGGGATCGTGACGGGCGAGGTGCCGGCGTTCCGAGTGGCTGACACCCCGGACGGGGTGGCGTTCCTGGACACCCGGCCGGTGTTCAAGGGACACGTGCTGGTGGTGCCCCGGGTGCACCTGGTGACCCTGGCGGAGTTGCCTGCCGACCTGCTGCCCGACTACTTCGCCATGGTCCAGCGGCTGGCGGTGGCGGTGGAGACCGCTCTCGGCGCCGGTGGGACGTTCGTGGCGATGAACAACAAGGTGTCCCAATCGGTGCCCCACCTGCACACCCACGTGGTCCCGCGAACCAAGGGCGACGGGTTGCGTGGCTTCTTCTGGCCGCGCACACGGTACGACGACGACACCGAGGCCCAGACGTACGCGGATCGCATCGCGGCGGCGCTCCCCGGCGGGGCCTGACTCATCCTCATGCGGGTAAGGAAGGTGGACCCTCCGGTGTTACACGCTGGGAGTGGTACGAGAGGAGATCCCACGTGTTTTTGCGCCGCATGAAGGCCGATATGGTCTCGCCCGACCAGGCCCTGCCGGGCCGTCAGATCGCCATGCCGGTCGCCGACCGCCACGAGGTGCTGGGCACCCCGCTGAAGGGTCCGTTCCCTGAGGGCCTGCAGGTAGCGGTCTTCGGCATGGGTTGTTTCTGGGGCGCCGAGCGGTTGTTCTGGACGCTTCCCGGCGTCTACACCACCTCCGCCGGCTACGCGGGTGGCATCACCAAGAACCCGACGTACGAGGAGACGTGCTCCGGCCGGACCGGGCACGCCGAGGTCGTCCAGGTGGTGTACGACCCCAGCAAGATCAATTACGAGGATCTGCTGAAGGTCTTCTGGGAGAACCACGACCCCACCCAGGGCATGCGCCAGGGCAACGACGTGGGCACCCAGTACCGCTCGGCCATCTACACGACCACGGACGAGCAGCGGACCATCGCGGAGTCGTCCCGGGACGCGTTCCAGCCGATCGTGACGCGGGCCGGCAAGGGTGAGATCACCACCGAGATCGCCCCGCTCGGCAGCTACTACTTCGCCGAGGACTACCACCAGCAGTATTTGGCACCGACCAAGAACCCGAACGGGTACTGCAACCACGGCCCGAACGGGCTGAGCTGCCCGGTCGGCGTGGCCCGAGTCGGCGGCTGACCCACCATTGCGTTAACTGGCAAGGCCACTGGATTTCAAACCCAGTGGCCTTGCGCGGTGTTGGGCTCGTTTCGGTGGCATGGTCGTCAGCAACAGCGCTACCCCGCCCGACGGCTGTCCCTGCTCGCCCTGGAATGCCCGTCAGCGTCGTGCGTCTGGACCGGTCTCGTACGCGCACGGAGACGAGCATCTGCCACCGGCCGCATCTGCCACGATGAGCGCCGAGCTGTCCGCGTCAAGCCAGTAGCGCTGCCCCGGCTGAACAAGCACGGGCCGCCGTAAAACCAGCGGCGCACCGCCGCCCAGGCTCACCTCAGAAATGAGCGTCAACCGCTCTGCGCGCGTCTCGCCTGCCATCGGCCAACGATAGTCCGGGCGGCCGAAATGCGGAGCGGCATGCATCGTCAGACGTAGGACCACACTGTCCGCCAGGGTCCAAGGACCCGAACGGGTACTGCAACCACGGCCCGAATGGGCCGAGCTGCCCGGTCGGCGTGGCGCGAGTCGGCGGGCGGTGCCTGCTACGTCTCAGCGACGTAGACGCCCGACCCCCGGACGCCGACCACGATTCCCCGCGCTTTCAACCCCTCAACAGCGCGCGCCACAGTGCGCCGGGCCGAACCGTATTCATCGGCCAGCGCGTCGTACGTCGGGAGGCGCTGCCCGCGCGGAAACTCGCCAGCGCCGATGCGCCGCAACAGATCAGCCTCGATCTCATGCGCGGTGTGGGGTATCGGCACGCACACAGGCTGCGCCTACCCACAGTAGGGACTACTTACACCCATTGCCCTACTGGCACTACTGGCACTACTGTCGACTCCGCGCGATGGGTAGTGGATCTGGGATCGGTGCCCGTCGCTGCACCCAAGGGGCGCCCGCCGGTCTCGCCGATCATGCGGGCGCCCCGCTTACGGGAGGAGGTAGCGATGTTCAGTGCACGGGCAGGGGGCGATGAGCCGGTGCGGGTGCCGGTTGAGCTAGAAGTCTCGACATGGAACCTCGTCGTCACAGGCCGAGTTACGTGCGGCAAATGCTGGCGGGCGCTACGGATAGACACAGCCACGACACCCGGCGATATTGCCGAAGTTGTCGGTGACCACCAGGAACGCTGTGCGCGGACGCAGCTACGGCCGGCGCCCTAGCTCGGACGGGGGCCGCCTGCGGTCTCGGCGGCTCATCACTTCAAGATCACCAGGACGGCATGCCCTGCGGCTTCGTACTGGCTGGCGGGTACGCGGTGAGCGCTCACGGCATGGGCAGCCGGCTCACCGACGTGGCGCGTCCTAACGACCACCCTGAGCCGGATGACAGGCGGCCGGGCATTCCCATCTGACCCTGTGATCGAAATCCGTTGCCGAGCCCGACGAGAACTCGATAACGTGGCCGTACACGTGAAGGGAGGTGGTCCAGACTTGTATAGCAATCGGACTCGTGAGGTGGCTGTCAGCTAGCCGCTGTCCTCGACAGTGAACGGCTCGCCGTAAGGCGGGCAGCAGCACCATCGTCGAGACCGTGTGGCAGCGGTGCGGCGAATCCACGACAGCCACCCGACCCCCGGGGTGCCGGCCAAGTCCAGCCGGCCCGCGCACATGCGCGGAGCGCCCCGGGGGTCGCTCCATATCCGCGGGAGTGGCGATGTCCATGCGCGAGCTGGTGGTGCTGGGGACGGCCAGCCAGGCGCCGACCCGCCAGCGCAACCACAACGGGTACGTGCTGCGCTGGGACGACGAGGTGATCCTCTTCGACCCGGGCGAGGGCAGCCAGCGTCAGCTCCTGCACACCACTGTCACCGCCACCGACCTGACCAGGATCTGTGTCACCCACTTCCACGGCGACCACTGCCTCGGCCTTCCCGGCACCATCCAGCGGCTCTCCCTGGACCGGGTGGCGCACCCGGTCGCCGTGCACTTCCCCGCCGGCGGCGCCGAATACTTCGCCCGGCTGCGGCACGCCACCTCCTTCTACGAGACCGCCGAGCTGCGGGTCGAGCCCATCGAGGCCGACGGGCAGCGGATCGCCCTACGCTGCGGCACGTTGGAGGCACGCCGGCTCCGGCACCCCATCGAGACGTACGGCTACCGGCTGGTCGAGCCGGACGGGCACCGGATGCTGCCGGAGAGGCTGTCCGCGTACGGCATCGTTGGGCCGGCCGTCGGCGAGCTGATCCGCGTCGGGCACCTGGACCTCGACGGACGCCGCGTCACCCGGGCCGAGGTGAGCGTGCCCCGGCCGGGACAGCGGTTCGCGTTCGTGATGGACACCGGCCTCTGCGACGGGGTGTACGCCCTCGCCGAGCACGCGGACCTGCTGGTCATCGAGTCGACGTTCCTGGAGTCGGAGGCCGCGCTCGCCGCCGAGGTCGGCCACCTGACCGCGGCGCAGGCCGCCCGGGTGGCGACCGAGTCCGGGGTACGCCGACTCGTGCTCACACACTTCTCCCAGCGCTACCCCGACCCGCGCCGGTTCCACGACGAGGCGCGCGCGCACTTCGACGGCGACCTGATCATCGCCGAGGATCTGACCACGGTGCAGCTTCCGCCGCGCCGGGTAGCCTCGGCCGAGTGACCGTCACGCTCCGCTCCGCGACCGAAGGCGACCTGATGGCGGTGGGCGCCCTGCACCAGCGCTCCCGGGTCGCCGCCTACTCCGCCTTCCTGCCGGCCGAGGCGCTGGCCGACCCGACCCCGGAGGCGATGGGGCGGTACTGGGTCGAGCGGTGGATCTGGGAGCGGGACACCCATCGGATGACAGTGGCCGAGCGGGCCGGGGCGGTGGTCGGGTTCAGCCACCTGGGCCCGGACGACGAGGACGACCCGGCCACCGGGCTGCTCAACGCGATCCACCTCGACCCTGCCGAGCAGGGCCGCGGTGTCGGCCGCACCCTGATGGTGGACGCGCTGGACGCCATGCGGGCGCAGGGCTGGCGGCGGGCCGTGCTCTGGGTGCTGCGGGACAACGCCCACGCCCGCGCCTTCTACGAGCGGGGCGGCTGGACCCCGACCGGGGACGAACGGAACGAGGCGATCGGATCGGCCCCGACCCGACAACTCCGCTACACCCGCCCCCTCTGAGCGCTCCCCGCCCCACCCCACCTCCCCACCTCGCCGATATTGCACTTTCTTTCGGGCCAAAACGCAACAAGAACGACAATCAGGCGACAGGAAGTGCAAGATCGGCGAGGGCCGGGCGAGGGTGGGGGGGGGTGGGGTGGGGTGGGGTGGGATGGCTCAGTGGGCGCCCAGGTGGGCCAGGAGGTCCTGGCGGGTCAGGACGCCCTTGGGCTTTCCGTCGACCAGGACCAGGGCGGCGTCGGACTTCTCCAGCATGCCCACCGCCTCGCTCACCGGCTGACCGCCACCGATCATCGGCAGCGGGTCGCCCATGTGCCGCTCGATCGTGTCGTGCAGGTGGGCCTGACCGGTGAACAGCGCGTCGAGCAGGTCCCGCTCGGCGATCGATCCGGCGACCTCACCTGTCACGACGGGCGGCTCGGCCTTGAGCACCGGCAGCTGCGAGACGCCGTACTCGCGCATGTAGTCGATCGCGTCGCGCACGGTCTCGGTCGGGTGCACGTGCACCAGCTCGGGCAGCCCGCCCGGCTTGCTGGCCAGCGCGTCGGCCACCGTCGGCTCGGCGCCGGAGTTGTCGAGGAAGCCGTACCGGGCCATCCACGAGTCGTTGAAGATCTTGGAGAGGTAGCCTCGGCCGCCGTCGGGCAGCAGCACGACCACCACGTCGTCCGGGCCGGCCCGGCGAGCGACCTCCAGGGCGGCCACCACCGCCATCCCGCAGGAACCGCCGACCAGCAGCCCCTCCTCGCGGGCCAGCCGCCGGGTCATCTCGAAGGACGCCTTGTCGGAGACCTCCACGATCTCGTCGGCGACACCCCGGTCGTACGTCTCCGGCCAGAAGTCCTCGCCGACACCCTCGACCAGGTACGGCCGGCCGGTGCCGCCGGAGTAGACCGAGCCCTCCGGGTCGGCCCCGATGATCCGCACCCGGCCCTCTGAGGCTTCCTTGAGGTACCGGCCGATGCCGGAGATGGTGCCGCCGGTGCCGACGCCGGCAACGAAGTGGGTGAGTTCGCCGTCGGTCTGCTTCCACAGCTCCGGGCCGGTCGTCTCGTAGTGCGAGCGCGGGTTGGCCGGGTTGCTGTACTGGTTGGGCTTCCAGGCGCCGGGGATCTCCCGGGTCAGCCGGTCGGAGACGTTGTAGTACGAGCGCGGGTCCTCCGGGGCGACGGCGGTCGGGCAGACCACCACCTCGGCGCCGTACGCCCGGAGCACGTCCTGCTTGTCCTGGCTGACCTTGTCGGGGCAGACGAAGACACACCGGTAGCCCTTGAGCTGGGCCACCAGGGCCAGCCCCACGCCGGTGTTGCCGCTGGTCGGCTCGACGATGGTGCCGCCGGGCTTGAGCAGGCCGGCGGCCTCCGCGTCCTCCACCATCCGCAGCGCGATCCGGTCCTTCACCGAGCCGCCGGGGTTGACGTACTCCACCTTGGCCAGCACGGTGGCCTGGATGCCCCTGGTGACGTTACGCAGACGCACCAGCGGGGTGTTTCCGATCATGTCGACGACGTTGTCGTAGTACTGCACGGTGTGCCCTTCGTTGCGGCGCCGGCGGTGGGCGGCCGGGAAGACGTTTGCTCACCGCCCAGCGTACGTGTCGTCAGGGCACCAACCCTCCGGGGATGACGGAGCTGCGACGGGCCTCCCACTCCAGGAACCGGTCGGTCTCGGCGAGCACGCTGCCGGCCAACCACGTGATCATGACCGCGTCGTCGGCCAGCCCGAAGATCGCCAGCGGGATCTCCGGGAGCAGGTCGATCGGCGAAACGATGTACGCCGTCGCCGCGGTCATCAGGGCCAGCCGAAGGCCGCCGTCGTACTCCCCCTTGGCTGTGGCTCGGATCATCCGGGGCAGCGCGGCCAACCGCGTGCCGATCGACGGCCCGTTGCGCGCTCCGGCCGCCAGGGCCCGCGCCAGGGCCGTGAACGCCGCGCTGCGCTTCAGTGTCTTACCCATCGTCGCGCTCCTCTCCGCCGGATCAGCGTGGCGGGTCGGCGCAAGTCGGCCGGCCTCTGGAACCCAGGTACCCCGTCGCGTCGGTTTCCAGGCACCCGGGTGCCGTCACGACGACAGCGGGTTGTCGGGCCAGCGCGATAATGTCGCGGTATGGGGGTGGCACTTTCCGTCGTACCCGGTAGTGAGCGCTGGCGGCAGGCCCGGCGGTTCGCCCTGCTGGCTGCCATCGGGACGGGCGCCACGGCGGCGGCCGCGGTGGCGACCGGCGGCGTGCTGGTCGGCCAGGCCCGGCAGGCTCGACGGACCATCCCGATGGCCGAGGCGCCGCCACCCCGCTGCGATGGCATGTACGGCGCGAAGTTCCCCGGTCCCGCGCTCACGATGGTCGTGCTCGGCGACTCGTCGGCGGCCGGCTACGGGGTGCACCGCCGCCGGGAGACGCCCGGGGCGTTGCTCGCCACCGGCCTGTCCCGTCGACTGCACCGGCCGGTGCGGCTGCACCGCTTCGCCGTGGTCGGCGCCATCTCGGCGGCGCTGCGCCACCAGGTGGAGGCGGCGCTGGAGTGCCGACCCGACATCGCGGTGATCCTCATCGGCGGCAATGACATCACCAACCGCACCCCGCGCGGCCTGGCGGTGCGCTATCTGGTCGAGGCGGTGCACACCCTGCGCGACGAGGGGTGCGAGGTGGTCGTCGGCACCTGCCCCGACCTGGGCGCGATCCGCCCGATCCAGCCACCTCTGCGCTGGCTGGCGCACCGTTGGAGCCGTCAGCTCGCCGCCGCCCAGACGGTGGCCGTGGTCGAGGCGGGCGGCTGGACGGTCTCCCTCGGTGACCTGCTCGGCCCCCGGTTCGCGGCCGAGCCCACCCGGATGTTCGCCTGGGACCGGTTCCATCCCTCCGCCGAGGGGTACGCGATGGCCGCCGCCGCGCTCCTGCCGACGATGCTCTCCGCCCTCGGCGCGACCCCGGAACGACGGGCCACACCGACGCGCGGCGACGGCGTACGGTCGCTCCCGGAGGCCGCGCAGGAGGCGGCTCGACACGCCGGCACCGAGGTCAGCGGCGTCCAGGTCCGGGGCCGCGATCGAGGGCCGGCCGGCCGGTGGGCGCAGCTGCGCCGACGGGCGTTCTTCGGTGTCGGCGCGGTGCCGCAGCACGGGTCCGCCGCTGACACCTCGACAGTGGAGGGACTGGCATGAACGAGCGCAGCGCGCGGAGCGTGACCTCCGGCCTCGCCGGCCGACTGGGTCGGGCGGCGGCGTTGTCGCTGCTCGCCGGCACCGTCGGGGGCGCCGCCGTCCTCGCCGGTGAGGCGTTCGTCGCCCGGCACCGACGCTACGCGCAACCGGAGCTGGGCCTGGCCCTGCGCGCCACGATCGGTCGGGCGGGCGCTCCTCCACTGCGACTGGTGCTGCTGGGCGACTCGTCGGCACTGGGCGTGGGTGTCGACCGCCTGGAGGACACCATCGGCGGGCAGCTGGCCAACCTGCTCGCCGAGGGCCCGGCCGGCCGCCGGGTGCACCTGTCCAGCGTCGGCGTCTCCGGGTCCCGCTCGACGGACCTCGCCACCCAGGTGGCCCGGGCCCTGCTCGGTGAGCGGCCCGACGTGGCGTTGATCCTGATCGGGGCGAACGACGCCACCGGGCTGCGCGGCCCCTCCGACGCGGCTGCCTATCTCGGCGCGGCGGTGCACCGGCTGCGTGAGGCGCGCGTCGAGGTGGTGGTGGGCACCTGCCCCGACCTCGGCGCGGTGCGTGCCATCGCGCCTCCGCTGCGCCAGGTGGTCGGCTGGTCCGGGCGTCGGGTGGCCCGCGCGCAGACCATTGCCGTGCTGGAGGCGGGCGGCTCGGTCGTCGACCTGGCCACCGAGACCGGGCCGGTGTTCCGGGCCGACGCGGGGACGCTCTGCCAGGACGGCTTCCACCCCTCCGCGGACGGCTACCGGGTGTGGGCGCACGCGCTGCTGCCCGCCATCGTCGCCGCGGCGGCGGCCACGACCCGGCGCTAGATCGCCCCGGCCACGGGTGACATTTCCCGCCGTGCCGACTTCTTCCGCGTCATGTTACTGGCGGGTTAACGTTGGCCCATGCCGATTGAGTCGTCCCGCGACGCCGTCATCGTCGCCACTGCCCGCTCCCCCATCGGCCGGGCGCACAAGGGGTCCCTGCGCGACGTCCGCTCCGACGACCTAGCCGCGACAATCGTCCAGGCCGCACTGGACAAGATCCCCGCGCTGGATCCGACCACGATCGACGACCTCTACCTCGGATGCGGCCTGCCCGGGGGTGAGCAGGGCTTCAACATGGCCCGGGTGGTGTCCACCCTCCTCGGTCTGGACACTGTCCCCGGCGCCACGCTGACCCGTTACTGCGCCTCGTCGTTGCAGACCACCCGGATGGCGATGCACGCCATCCGTGCCGGCGAGGGCGACGTGTTCGTCTCCGCCGGTGTGGAGATGGTTTCCCGCTACGCCCGGGGCAGCTCCGACGGGCTGCCGCCCGAGGCGCAGGCCCTGGTCGGCGGCGGCTGGGAGAACCCGCGCTTCGGCTCGGCCGACGAGCGCTCGAAGCGCCGCGCGCAGGGCGGCGCCGAGGTGTGGACCGACCCGCGCGACGCCGGTGAGCTGCCCGACATCTACCTGAGCATGGGGCAGACCGCGGAGAACCTGGCCCAGGTGTACGACGTCACCCGCGCCGACATGGACGAGTTCGGCGTACGCAGCCAGAACCTCGCCGAGAAGGCCATCGCCGACGGCTTCTGGGCCCGGGAGATCACCCCGGTCACCACTCCGGACGGCACCGTGGTGAGCACCGACGACGGGCCCCGGGCCGGCGTCACCCTCGACGCGGTCGCCGGCCTGAAGCCGGTGTTCCGCCCGGACGGCCGGATCACCGCCGGCAACTGCTGCCCGCTCAACGACGGCGCGGCAGCCGTGGTCGTGATGAGCGCCCAGCGGGCCGAGGAACTCGGGCTCACCCCGCTGGCCCGGATCGTCTCGACAGGTGTGACAGCCCTTTCGCCGGAGATCATGGGTCTCGGGCCGGTCGAGGCATCCCGGCAGGCGCTGCGCCGAGCCGGCATGACCATCGACGACGTCGACCTCGTCGAGATCAACGAGGCGTTCGCCGCGCAGGTCATCCCGTCCTACCGCCAGCTGGGCATCCCGGAGGAGAAGCTGAACGTGATGGGCGGTGCCATCGCGGTCGGCCACCCGTTCGGCATGACCGGCGCCCGGATCACCGGCACCCTGCTGAACGCGCTCGAGTGGCACGACAAGACCATCGGTCTGGAAACCATGTGCGTGGGCGGTGGCCAGGGCATGGCCATGGTGCTCGAACGGTTGAACTGACCTCAGAGCGCGCTGCGGGTCGCCGTCACCTCGGCGGCGGCCCGGGTCAGCGCCTCGGCTCCCGGGTCGGCGGCCAGCAGGTCCGCAGTGACCACCCGCAGCTGATCCGGCAGGGCCAGGTCGTTGTCGAGCCGGGGCACCACCCGCCGGGGCGCCGCCTCGGCGTCGGCGGCCAGGTTGGCGATCTCCTGCACCAGGCGGTGCACCAGGTCGGCGCGGGACACGTTGCCGGCGGTCGCGACCGCCGCCCACCGCGGCTGCTGCCAGTGCGCGATCTGACGGACCAGCAACTGCACGGCCTTGTCCAACTCCGCTGCGCTCATCGCCGCCGAGTCTACGGCCGACACCGCGCCCCGCCGGGTCGGGCCGGTCAGCGGCGCAGGTAGCTGAGCAGCCTGAGCAGCTGCCAGTAGAGGAAGACCAACCCGGTGAGCAGGCCGAACGCGCTCAACCACGCGTACCGACGGGCTCGACCGTCCCGCACCGAGCGCTCGACGAGATCGAAGTCGAGGATGAAGCTGAACGCCCCGGCGATGATGGCCACCACCGAGAAGGCGTACGGCAGCCAGCCGACCTCCCCGCTGACGCTGTAGACCTCCAGGCCCGGTCGCCCGGTGATCAGGTACGACACCAGGTTGACCACGCTGAGCACGGCGATGCCGAGCAGGGTGCCGATCACCAGGCGGGCCAGCCGGGGCGTCGCCCGGATCACCCGGGCTCGATAGAGCGCCGCCATGCCGAGGAAGACGCCGAAGGTGCCGGCCACCGCCTGCACCACGATGCCCGGGTAGACCTGCTCGAAGGTGCGGCTCGCCACCCCCAGCAGCAGGCCCTGGAGGATGGCGTAGCCGACGATCGGCACCGGGTTGGTGATCCCCCGCAACGAGATGACCAGGACCAGCGCGATCGAGGCGAGCGCGCTGCCGGCCAGCGCGGCGCCCAGCCACACGGCGTCGGGGATCACCGCCCAGGACACCGCCGCCGCCACGCCGGTCACGAGCAGCAACCCGACGGTACGAACCACCACGTCGTCGACTGTCATCGGCTCGACGTCACGGGCGCCGAGCACCCGGGCCTCCACCCGGCCGGTCTCGTCCAGCCGGTTGAGCACCGGGTTGTTGCTGCGCACCGCCGCCTCCTTCGCCCGCGTACCCCAAAGGGCTTGGTCCTCGCAGTCACTCTGCCCCGGGCGGACCGGCGGCGGCGGGCAAACGGCGCGGACGACGGCGCCCGCCCTCACCGGAGTGGGGACGGGCGCCGGTCGGCAGTGCGGACGAGGTCAGTCGTCGCCCTGGAAGTAGCTCAGCAGGCGCAGGATCTCGATGTAGAGCCAGACCAGGCTGACCAGGATGCC
Source organism: Micromonospora sp. D93 (assembly GCF_018070365.1). Taxonomy (NCBI): domain Bacteria; kingdom Bacillati; phylum Actinomycetota; class Actinomycetes; order Micromonosporales; family Micromonosporaceae; genus Micromonospora; species Micromonospora sp. D93. Next base: position 159,222 of record NZ_JAGPXW010000007.1, read on the forward strand.
GAATGCGGCCACCCAGGAGTAGCGCTGCGGCAGGCCCATCCGGACGCCGTCCTCGATCTCCTTGAAGCTGAGCACGAAGCTCAGCGAGGCGACCACGATGCAGACCAGGCTGAAGCCGATGGCCAGCGGGCTGCCGTCACGCAGACCCGTGTTGACGCCGAACAGCGCCAGCACCAGGTTGATCATCATGACCGCGAAGAGGCCGACCATCGCTGCGATCATGCCCTTGACGAACGCCGGGGTAGCCCGGATGACCTTCGCCCGGTAGAGCATTGCCATCAGGAAGAAGATGCCGAAGCTGGCCACGGCGGCCTGAAGCACGATGCCGTCGTAGCGCGTCTCGAACGCCTTGCTGACCATGCCGACGAAGACACCCTCGACGACCGCGTACGCGATCACGAGCGCCGGGTTGGCCATCCGGGAGAACGAAATGATCAAGCCGAGGACCAGGCCGACCACCGCCGCGCCGATCCAGGCTGGCCCGGCCAGCGCGTCGGGGACGAGCACCCAGGCTGCCGCGGCGGTGATGCCGAGGATGCCGAGCAGAGTGACGGTCTTGACGACGACGTCGTCGATCGTCATGGGCGCCACGGTCGGCGGCGCGGCCGGGTAATCGGCCTGGGACGGGTACTGCTGGGGAATGCCGGGCTGTCCGTACGGCCCGGCCGGGGCGTACCCGGCGGAGCGCTCCCGCTCGGCCGCTTGGCCGAGCCGGGCGAGCACCGGGTTCGAGGTCTTCACTGTCTGGCCTCCCTCAGGGGGTCGTTGCACGTGAACGTGCCCTCCAAGAGTAGACGGCGCAGCCAAGTCCCGGAGATCACGAGTGAGAATGTGTGCGCGGACCGGTGCCCGGGGCGGGGGTCGAACCCGCACGCCTTTCGGCAGCCGCTTTTAAGGCGGCCGTGTCTGCCTTTCCACCACCCGGGCGAGTGGCACCGGCGCGCCGACACGCCTGGTGCAGTGTCACCGTAGCCGGTCTGCGGCGACCCGGCGTACCCCGCCGGCCTGGCCACATTAGGGTCGATGCCGTGAGCAGCGCAGCCCCCACGGCCCCCGAGGCCGCCCCCGAGCAGGCATTCCGCCTCGCCGATCGGGTCAATCGCCGACCCCGGGCCACCCGGCTGCTGGCCGCCGTCCGCCGTCACCGGGCGGACCTGCTGGCCGCGCTGATCTTCGCGGTGCTGGCCGGCTGGCTCACCCAGGGGCTGTGGCCCGACCCGGGCGGCCGCATCCTGGCCCTCAACCCGGAGGACCAGACCCTCTACGAGTGGTTCCTGGCGGTGGACGCCCGCGCGCTGCTCGGCGACTTCGATCTGCTCACCGACCGGCTCAACGCTCCCGACGGCGTCAACCTGATGGCCAACACCACGGTGATCGCACTCGGTGCCCTCCTCGCGCCGGTCACCCTGTCGCTGGGCGCGCCGGTCACCTTCGCGCTGCTCGCCGCCGCCAACCTCGCCGGCACCGCTCTCGCCTGGTACCTGCTGTTCCACCGGACGCTGGGCGCCCGCCGGCTGGCCGCCGCGCTCGGCGGCGGGCTGTGCGGATTCGGGCCCGGCATGGTCTCGCAGACCAACAGCCACCTGCACATGACCGCCCAGTGGCTGGTGCCGGTGATCGTCTGGTTGGTGGTCCGGCTGCTGCGCGCGTCCGACCCGGGGCCCGGGACACCCGACGAGACCGGCCGTACCCGAACCACCGGGCCGGATCGTCGACGGCAGTTCACCTCCGCGGCGGGGCTGGCCGGCGCGGTCACCGCGCAGGTCTTCATCGGCGAGGAGGTGCTCTTCCTCGCCGCGATCACGCTGCTGGTGATGGCGATCGGCTACGCCGTGGCGGACCGGGACCTGGCCCGACGGGCGCTCCCCGGCTTCGCCGGCGGGTTGGCGATCGCCGCCGGGCTCGCCCTGCTGGTGCTCGGCTATCCGCTGTGGTTCCAGTTCGCCGGGCCGCAGGGAGTCGCCGACGGAATGTTCACCCCGGCCTACTTCTCTGCCGACCTGAGCAGTTGGTGGACGGTCTCCCCACTGTCGGTGGCCGGCAGCGACGAATCCGCCCGGCTGACCACCGGCCCCGCCGAGTACAACACGTTCCTCGGCTGGCCACTGCTGCTGGTCGCCGCGGTCTGCGCGATATGGGCCGGGCGACGCCGGCTGGTCTTCGCCTGCGTCGTGGCGGGTCTGGTGATGGGGGCGCTCTCGCTCGGCCCGGAGGTGGTGCTCGGCGGCACCCGGACGGCGATCCCCGGCCCGTACGCCCTGATCGGAGGGCTGCCGGTGGTGGACGGGGCGTTGCCGATGCGGTTCGCGCTGGCGTTGCTGCCGATCGTCGCGACGCTGCTGGTGCTCGCGGTCGACCGGGCCCTGCGCAGCTCCGGTCGGGCGCGGCGGCTGGTGCCACTGGCCGTCGGCGTGGCGCTGCTGCCGATCTTCCCGGCCCCCCTGCCGACCGCCGTACGCCCGCCCGTGCCGGAATTCATCACCGGCGGCCACTGGCGGCAGTGCGTGCCGCCGGGAGGGGTACTGGTGCCGGTGCCGCTGCCCACCCCGAAGGAGCCCTGGCCGATGCGCTGGGCGACCGCCGCCGACGCCGGTTTCCGGCTGCCGGAAGGCTTCTTCATCGGCCCGTACGGGAGGGGCGGCACCGCGGCGATGGGTACCTTCAAGCAGCCCACCTCCGCGCTACTGGCGGATGTCGCCCGGCGTGGCGACCAACCGGCAATCGGCGACGAGCAACGCCGCCAGGCCGCTCGCGACGCGGACTTCTGGGGCGCCTCCTGCGTGGCGCTCACCGACGACGCCCCCCACGCGGAAAGCCTGCGCACAACCCTGGAACAGCTCTACGGCCCGGCGACCCGAATAGCCGACGCCTGGACCTGGCGGGTTTAGCTAGCCCCAACCCAAAACCCCGCCGATCTTGCACTTACTGCTCGGACAAGACGCGCCAAAAGGCGCATCACGACGTCCGAAAGTGCAAGATCGACGGGGTCAGCGGGTCTGGGGTCAGACGCGGGGCGCGCCTACCGGCTGGGATGCCTCGGCGAACTCCTCGCGCGGGTCGTGCAGCTGACCCAGGGCGACCACCTCACGCTTGAGGAAGAACGCCAACGACCAGTCCACCACCACGCGGACCTTGCGGTTGAACGACGGGATCCGGCTCATGTGGTACGTCCGGTGCATCACCCAGGCCGGCCAACCGGTCATCTTGATCCCGTACACCTGGGCCACGCCCTTGTGCAGGCCGAGACTCGCGACGCTGCCGACGTGCTTGTGCTTGTAGTTCACCGGCTCCCGGCCCCGGATCACGGCCGTGATGTTGTCGGCCATCCGGGCTGCCTGGCGCACCGCGTGCTGAGCGCTCGGCGAGCAGAAGTTGCCCGGCTCCTTGGTCAGGTCCGGCACGGCGGCGCAGTCGCCGGCGCTCCAGGCACCCTCGACCACCCGGTCGCCGTCGACCACCTGGAGCGTGGGCAGGCAGGTGATCCGCCGACGGTCGTCGCGCGGGAAGTCGGTCGCGTCCAGCATCGGCGACGGCTTCACACCGGCCGTCCAGACGATCGTGTCGGAGCGGAAGCTGTCACCGTCGGAGAGCTTGACCACCCCGTCGACGCAGGACTCGAGCCGGGTGTCCAGCCGGATGTCCATGTTCCGCTTCATCAGCTGCTGCACGGTGTAGGCGCCCATGTCCCGGTCGACCTCGGGCAGCACCCGCTGGGTGGCCTCGACCAGCACCCAGCGGACCTCGTCCTGCTTGAGCTCCGGGTAGTAACGCAGGGCGTCGCGAGCCATGTCCTCCATCTCGGCGAGCGCCTCGATGCCGGCGTACCCACCGCCGACGAAGGTGAAGGTCAGCGCCGAACGGCGGACGTCCGGATCCGGCGTGGCGGCCGCCACGTCGAGCCGATCCAGCACGTGGTTGCGCAGGTAGATCGCCTCGCCGATGGTCTTGAACCCGATGCCCTGCTCGTGCAGGCCGGGGATCGGCAGGGTGCGGGAGACCGAACCCGGGGCCACGATCACGTGGTCGTAGGTGATCTCCCGGGCCGGGCCGCTGATCGGCTGCACGGTGGCCACCTTGCGGGCGTGCTCGATGCGCGTGACCGTGCCGGCCACCATCTTGCACTTGCGCAACTCGCGCCGCAGAGGCACCACGGAGTGCCGCGGGGAGATGTTGCCCGCCGCCGCCTCGGGCAGGAACGGCTGGTAGGTCATGTGCGGCTGGGGATCCACCACCATGACCTCAGCCTCACGGGAGCTGAGCTTCTTCGACAGGCGCAGCGCCGCGTACAGACCGACGTGCCCGGCACCCACCACAAGGATCCGCTTCGGATTCACGTTGTCTATCTTTCCCCGGCCGGCTCAGGTAATCCCGCTCGCGGCCCCCATCTGTGACGGAGCACAACCCGTGTGACCTGCGTAACCCTCTGGTCGCACTTGTCACCGACGTCGCAGCAGCCACCCCAGCAACGCTGCCGTCCCCACCGCCACCAGCAGCCCCAGCACCGTCACCCACTGGTGTCCGGCCCCGCCGCCCGCCCCCGCCGCCTGCAACAACACGACACCGAGCACGGCGGCACCCAACAGCACGGCGGCCGACCGCAGCAACCAACGGGTGATCAACTCGGGGTCCACCACCGCGTCGTAGGGCAACAGCGCGGCCAGCGCGCAGAGGGTGTGACCCAGATAGAGCAGGGCCGCGACGGCGAGCAGCCGCCACAGGGCGACCGGACGGCCGTACCCGTCGGTGGCGAGCAGCCAACCGCCGACCGTGACCAACGCCGTGAACGTCGCCCAGAGCCGGCGCGGCCCGAACGCGGGCAACAGGGCCGCCACCGCCAGGAAGAGGATCGGCCGACCGGAAAGCACCTCCGCGGGGAACGCCAGCGCGAACCCGGCAAACACGACGACGAAGATCGTGGCCCGAACCAACAGCGGGGCCGCGCTGATGCGGGCAACGGCGTACTGCGCCGCCCGAACCCGCTCCACGACGGCGTTCACCGGGCCCGCCTTTCGTTCGCGACTGCGGGGCTCGCAAGCTCACTCCTCGCGCTCACCGGGCCCGCCTTTCGTTCGCGACTGCGGGGCTCGCAAGCTCACTCCTCGCGCTCACCGGCCACCCACCCGTGGGGCCGTCGCCAACCTGGCCACGTCCCGCAGCACCAGGTCCAGGCTGCCGGCGCCGGCCCAGCGCACCACCGGTACGCCGTGCTCCCGGAGCTGCCCGATCATGACCTCCCGATCCAGGCGCCACAGTCCGTACGCCACCTCGGCCCAACCCCGGTCCTTCGGCGACGCCAGGTCGGTCGGCAACGTGTCGACAGCCACCACGAACCGCCCGCCGCGGGCCAACCGGGCGAGCATCTGCGCCGACCGTTCGTCAAGCAGCGGGGTGAGCACCACCACCAACGCGTCCGAGGAGAGCAACTGCGGGCCGAAAACCTGGTCGTACGGCTCGTGCGCGGACGCGTGGACCCGGACGTCGAGCAGCCACTCCAGGACGGTCAGGTACTGCCGCCGCCCAGCGGCCGGCCGGAGCCGGCGGGCGGCCGGCCCGTACTCCAGCAGGGAGACCCGGTCGCCACGATGCAGGTAGTGCTCGGCGATCGCGGCGGTGGCCCGGACTGTGGTGTCCAGCACCGAGGCAGCGCCACCCACCCCACCGGAGCGGCCCGCCTCGGCGAGCACGTCGAGCAACACCACCACCTCGGCGTCGCGGTCGGACAGGGTGGCGGCCACGTGCAGCTGCCGGGCCCGCAACGAGACCCGCCAGTCGATCCGGCGCAGCCGGTCCCCGGGGGCGAAGACGCGTACGCCGGCCAACTCGCCGCCCTCTCCGGGTCGGCGGGAGTGGTGCGCCCCGACCAGGCCGGCGGCGCGGGGCATCGCCTCGACCGCCTCGAACGGCTCGGTACGCGGGTACACCCGCAGCCGGACCGGCTCGGTGATCACCGCTCGGGAGACCAGCAGACCGCCCGCCGTGGCGACCCGGGCACCGGCGGGGCCGATCGGATGCCGGCCCCAGCGCAGGGCCCTGCCGGCCAACTCCAGGTCCACCGCGGCACCGATCGGCACCGAGGTCACGAACGGCCGGTCCGCGGCGGAACGGCGCCCGCCGTTGCCCTGCGCCGTCGCACCTGTCGCCGGGACGGCGTTCGGCTCCCCGTCGTCGACGGCCTCGTCACTGGCGAAGCCGGCCCGGTCGATCCGCAACCACGGCGACACTCGGGAACGCATCACCACCAGGTCGTAGTCGACAGTGTCCGGGTTGCCGACGCTCACCGCCGCCGTCACGTCACCACCCTCGACCAGCGGCCCGTCGTCACCCTGGCTGATCCACACCTGCGGCAGCGCCGTGGGCCGTCGGCGCAGCGCGTACGCAGTGCCCAGCGCGAACGGGGCGGCGAGCACGATCAGGTCCACCCGACCCAGCAGCACGCCGGCCACCAGCAGCAGGCCGGCGAGCAGCACCGCGCGGCCGAGCGCCGGGGTGGGCGCCCAGCCGGCAGCCGGTTCCGCTTCGGTGGCCCTCGGCACTGTCGGTCCGGTCATCAGTGCCGGGGCCCGCCGGCGGCGTAGCTGGGCAGCGCGCCACTTGCCGGGGCGGGAGTCGCCTCCAGCACCTCGCTCACCACGAACGCCGGATCGACCCGGCGCAACCACATCTCCGGGCGCAGGGTGATCCGGTGCGCCAGAGCGGGCGCCGCCACCGACTTGACGTCCTCCGGCACCACGTAGTCCCGTCCGCCGAACACCGCGCGGACGCGGGCCAGCAGCAGCAGCGCCAGCGAACCGCGCGGCGAGGCGCCGACCAGCACCGACGGGTGCTCCCGGGTGGCCGCGGTGAGCGACACGATGTAGCGGCCGATGGAGTCCTCCACCACCACGTCCTCCAGGGCGGCCTGCATGGCCCGCAGCGTCGCCGCGTCGACCACCGGCTTGATGTCCGCCTCCTCCCGGCGACGGCTCATCCGACGGCGCAGCACCTCCCACTCCTCCTCGTGCTGCGGGTAACCGAACGAGACCCGCAGGAGGAACCGGTCCAGCTGCGCCTCGGGCAGCGGGTAGGTGCCCTCGTACTCGATGGGGTTGGCGGTGGCCAGCACGTGGAACGGCTCGTCCAGCTTGTAGGTCACACCCTCCACCGAGACCTGCTTCTCCTGCATCGCCTCCAGCAACGCGGACTGGGTCTTCGGCGGCGTCCGGTTGATCTCGTCGGCGAGGAGCAGGTTGGTGAAGACCGGGCCGGCTCGGAAGGTGAAGTCGCCGTTGCGCTGGTCGTACAGGAACGAGCCGGTGACATCGGCGGGAAGCAGGTCGGGGGTGAACTGCAACCGACGGAAATCCAACCCGAGGGCCTGGGCGAACGAGCGGGCGGTGAGCGTCTTACCGAGCCCCGGCAGGTCCTCCAGGAGCACGTGCCCGCCCGCGAGGATGCCGGCGAGGACCAGCTCCAACGCGTCCCGTTTGCCGACGACGACGGTGCCGACCGCGTCCAGGACCGCCCGAGCCAGGTGCCCGACCTCGGCGGGGGCAATGCTCCGGTCCACGTCGTTCATCAAACACTCTCCAGTTCGGCGACGATCACCGCGAGGTCGCGCGGCGACGGGGTGCGGCGAGGCGGGGTCTCCAGGAACGTCCACAGGCGCTCACCCAGCAGGGCACGAGCGCGGGCGGGATCCGACTCACGGGTGACGCCGTGTTTCAGACGCATCCGCTCGTCGGCCAGTTCACCGATCCGGGGCAGGACCACCTCGGTGAAACGTTCGGTTCGGTTCGAGGACCAGTCCAGGGGGCGTTCCCACTGGTTGATCGCGCCACGCAGCGCGTCCCGGGCATCCCAGTTGTAGCTGCCGTCCTCCTCGCCCGCGCCGGCCTGGCGAGCCGGCGGCGGCGGTGGTGGCGGCGCGAGCAGGGCGGTGACCCGGCGCACCGCCAGCACGGAGAGCACCCCGGCGATCAGCACGGGCAGCGAGACCTGGAGGCCCACCGCGCGCAGGCCGACGAGCAGGACCGCGACCAGCGCGGCTGCCCACGCGAGCGAGCGCAGCACCGGACGCCACCGGGAGTCGCGCGCCTTCGGACCGGCCGGCGCCCCCTCCTCCTCGAACGCGAGCAGATCGTCGATGCTGGTGCTGCTCATGAGGTCACCACCGCGGTGAGCTCTCCGCGCAGCCGGCCGAGCGCGGCGCGGGCCTGGTCGCGGGTGCGTTCGCCAACCGGGTGGGTGGCATACCGGGCCTCCCGGTAGACGTGCGCGAACTCGGCCAGCACGTCGGTGCTGGCGATGGCCGGCACGCCCGCCGCCGGGTCGCCCTGCAACAGCCGGCTGACCAGGTCGGTGGGGGTGTCGCCGGCGAGCCTCGGCACACCGGCCGCGGCGGCGGTCTCCTCCAGGCGCACCCAGCAGGCGATCACCGCCACCCGGGGGTCGGTGTCCCGGTCGTCGAGCTCCACGAGGCCGGCGTCGAGAGCGGCGACCACCTCGCGGGCGGTGCCCTCGGCGGTACGACGGGCCCGCTGCGCCGGTAGTGCCCGGGTGGTGCGGCGCAGCGCACCTCGGATCAGGATCCAACTGAGGTAGCCGAGTGCGGCGAGGATGGCCAGCCCGAGGAGGACCACCGCCGCCGTGCCGACCCACTGCGGGATGTGGGCCTGGGTGGCCTCGGCGGCGTCGCGTGGCTCGATCGGGATGGACGGTGACGGCTCGACGGTCGGGTACTCGGGAACCCAGGGAACGTTGTCCGCGGCCGGCGGGATCCGGCTGGCCCCGATCGACGAGTGAGCGGACGCCAGCGCGGCACCGGCGAGCAGGACGGCGACCGTGCCGACCGGCCACCACCGGCGGAGCAGGCCGAGCACCGGAGGCAGCACACCCGGCTCGGCGGATGGTACCGGCGTGGGCGGGCGTGTTCCGTCTGTCATCGCCACCACCCCACGCGTCGTCTCAGTCCACTCCGGCCAGCTGTTTAGCCTGGCCGAAGACGTCGTCCAACATCACTGGTGTCAACCGCCCGGTGAAGGTGTTCTGCTGACTGACGTGGTAGCAGCCCAGCAAGTCCGGAGCGTCCGTGCCGGACCAGTGTGCCCCATGACCGAACGCCGGTCGCGGGCTGGGCGGGCGCTGCCCGTACACCGCTCGGAGCACCGGCCACCACGCGGCCCAGGCGAACGCGCCGAGCGCGACCACGACCCGCAGCGTGGGCCGGATCAGCGTGACCTCACGGTGCAGCCAGGGTGCGCAGGTGTCCCGTTCCACAGGGGTCGGCTTGTTGTCCGGAGGCGCACACCTGACGGCCGAGAAGATCCGTAGGTCCCGCACTGTGAGCCCGTCGTCGGCGGCGACGCTGGTGGGCTGGTTGGCCAGCCCGGCCCGGTGCAGCGCGGCGAACAGCACGTCACCCGACCGGTCGCCGGTGAAGATCCGGCCGGTGCGGTTGCCGCCGTGCGCGGCGGCGCCAGCCCGAGGATGGCGATCCGCGCGTCGCCGGTGCCGAAGCCCGGCACCGGTCGTCCCCAGTACTCCTGGTCGCGGAAGGCGGCCCGGCGGCTGCGGGCGACCTCCTCCCGCCACTGGACCAACCGTGGGCAGGCGAAACAGTCACTCACCGCCGCGTCGAGGTCGGCCAGGTCGGTCGCCCGCGCTGCGCGGGCGACCACCTGTTCGGGGGTACGCGTCTCAGCCAAGCTTGGCCCGGAAGAGTTCCAGGGTGCGGGCCCAGGCGCTGGCGGCGGCACGCTGGTCGAATGCCTCCGGCCGGTCGTCGTTGAAGAAGGCGTGCGAGGTGCCCGGGTAGTCGTAGAGGTGGCAGTCGCCGCCGGCCCCCTCGATGGCCCGGCGAGCGGTTTGTACGCCCTCGTCGGCCGACGTGCCGTCCTCTTCGGAGCAGTGGATGACCGCTGCCTTGCCGGCGTAGTCGGCCCAGTCTGGGCGCATCGACTCCCAGGGCAGCACCGGATAGAAAGCGGCGGTGGCGACGATCCGCTCGGAGATGGTGGCCGACCAGAGGGCGAGGCTGCCACCGGCGGAGAAGCCCACGGCACCGACCTTACCGGTGACCTCGGGCCGCCCGGCGAGATAGTCGGCCGCTCCGGCGATGTCCTTCGCCGCCTCGTCCATCCGCATCGCCAGCAGGAGCCGCTGCGCCTCGTCCGGCTCACTGGTTGTCTCGCCGTGGTAGAAGTCCGGGGCGAGGGCCACGAAACCGGCCTCGGCGAACCGGTCCGCCACCGACCGGATGTGCGGGACCAGACCCCACCATTCCTGAATGACGATGACGGCGGGGCTGGCCGTGCCGCTGGCGGGTATCGCGAGATACCCCTCGCTCGTGCCCCCGTTGCCGCGGTAGCTCACCATTTCGCCCATGGGCCGTCCTCCTAGCGGTCAGTCATCGTTGGCTGGTCGCCCAGTGGTCCTACGTGCCGGTAGCCTGCCACGCCGCGGGGGCCGTCGGGAAGACGCCGGAACAGTGGCATTCACCTCCTGTTCGCCCCCTGGTGACTCCGGGTACGCCGACGGCGGCGGGGTTCGCTCCCGCCGCCGTCGATACCGATCTACCGCCCGGTCAGACCTTCTTGGTCAGGCAGAGCACATAGCCCGTCTTGCCCGGCTCGATGCTGGAGAAGATGTACCCCTCCTCGCCCTCCTTGAAGTACTGGGTGCAGGTGGTGTCGGCCTTGGCCTGAGCCTCGCTCTGGCCGTCCACCCGACCGACCACGTTGTACGCCGCGTCGGTGGAGGTGCACTCGACGACCTTGGCGCCGTCGACCTCCTCCTGCTCGGTGCCGGTGACCTCGGGCAGTTCGGCGATGCAGTCGCCGGTCTTGGCGTCCGCGGTCTCGTCCTTGTTGAAGAAGTTGCCGATCGCCGAGGCGACGCCGAACTTCAGGCCGGCGATGACGACGATGGCGAGGACCGCACCGATGATGCCGAGGGCCTTCTTCGAACCGGACTTCTCCGCCTTCGGCTCGGCCGCCGACGGCGTCTCGACGGCCGGCTGTGACTCGGCCGACTCCGGTGCGGCCGCCTGCGGCGCTTCCTTGGCCGACTCCGGCTTGGCCTGCTGCGGCACGGCCGCCTGCGGCGTCTCGACGACCGGCTCAGGGGTTTCGGCGTCGGGCGCGGGGGGCGGTGCGACCTGCTCTGGCACGGGGGTTCCTTCCGAGGGGTGGATGAGCAGACGACACCGTAACGATCATTGATTTCCGGTGCCGTCCCGCTCGCCTCGTCCGTTCAGCTATTTCCCAGCCACACCCGCATGATCCAGTTCACACCCCTCAGCGGGTCGGGGTGGGGGTTGGCGTTTCGCTCGGCGGCAGGCCGGTGACCGTACCGGTCGGCAGCGGCGTTCCAGTCGGCTCGGGTGTTCCGCTCGGGTCCGGCGTGCTGGTCGGGTCCGGCGTACCGCTCGGTGGCGTGGGTGGGAGGGGCGCGCCCGGTGCGCGGGGCACGAAGGGGGCCTGCTCCGGGCAGTACGGATACGCCCGCAGTGTCGAATCCTTGTAAGCGCCGTCCAAGCAGTCCGGGTAGCCGAGCCGGATCGGATTGCCGTTCTGGTCGAAGAGCCGGGCGTTCTCCACCAGGCGGCCCTCGCTGTCGTAGACGAAGACGTCCCGGACCCTGTCGTACTGGCTGTCGACCGAGGTCTGGTCGTAGCCGTAGTCGCCGTAGCGCATCCGGTCCTCGGCCTGCACGAGTGCGGCGAGCGCGAAGACCACAAGCACCGCGCTGCTCACCTGCACGACCGAGCGCGGCCAGCGGGTCAGCTGGGCCGAACGGCGACCGATCCAGATGGAGCCGAGCACGAAGCCGATCAGCATGATCAGGCCGGCGAGCAGCTCACCGCCGAGCCTCGGTAGCGGCCCGAATTCGCCACCGGTGGTGACCACCGTGACCAGCATCGCCGCCAGATAGCCGCGCAGCACCCACCAGGCCGGGCGCAGCAGTCGGAGGAAGTCGCTGGCCGTCGCGTACCCCAGGGGTGGGCCGAGACGGGTGTCCATCGCGCGCAGCCGGCCGCGGACCCCTGCCATCGCGCTCGCCACCCGCTGGTCGAGGTTGCGCCCGCTGCCCGGCGCGGCGCCGGCCGCGGCGCGCAGCTCGGCAGCGTACGTCTCGGGCTCGCCCAGCCGCTCGACCAGGGTGCCCTCGGACTCGGCGGCGACCTCGGTGAGGTGGTCGGCCAGGTCCTCGGTCAGCTCGTCGCGTTGCGTGGTCGGCAGGTCGGCCAGAGCGGCCCGGACCCTCGCCACGTAGTCGGTGATCTCCTGCTCCGTGACGGTCATGCCGCCAGCCCCCGATCGTCGAGCAGAGTGTCCATGGTGGTGGCGAACGAGCGCCAGAGCTTGCCGGAGCGGGTCAGCTGGTCGCGCCCCGCGGCGTTGAGTGAGTAGTACTTGCGGTGCGGCCCGGATTCGCTCGGAACGACGTAGGTGGTGAGCAGGCCGGCGGCGAAGAGGCGGCGCAGCGTCCCGTAGACCGAGGCGTCACCGACCTCCTCCAAGCCGGCCTCGCGAAGCCGGCGCAGGATGTCGTAACCGTAACCGTCCTCCTCTCGGAGCACGGCCAGGACGGCTAGATCGAGCACGCCCTTCAGCAACTGTGTGGTGTCCACGCAATGCACACTACTGCGTAATGCGCAGTAGCGTCAACGATCACGCCCGACAGGCGAGTTGATCAAGCCTGCTAACAGGCCGTGGCTGGCTGGAGACTCCAGGCGATGCCGTCGAGGATGTCGTGCTCCGACGCGACCACCGACGGCATCCCGGCCCGCTCCATGATCACGCGAAGCACCAGCGCTCCCGCGCCGATCACGTCGGCTCGGCCCGGGTGCATCACCGGGTTCGCCAACCGCTGCGCACGGGTCTGACCCAGCAGCTCCGCGGTCACCCGGGCGACCTCCTCGTACGACACCCGGGCGTGGTGGATGCGCTCCGGGTCGTACTCCCGCAGGCCGTGCGCGAGAGCGACCACTGTGGTGACCGACCCGGCGAGGCCGACCAGGGTGGCCGCCTCGCGACCGGGCACCACGGCGAGCGCCCGGTCCACCACTGCCGCGATGTCGGCCTGCGCCGCCGCGACCTGCTCGGACGTCGGCGGGTCGCCGGGCAGGTGCCGCTCGGTCATCCGGACGCAGCCGATGTCCACCGAGATCGCCGACCGCACCCCGGCGGCCCGGTCACCGACCACGAACTCGGTGGAGCCACCACCGATGTCGACGACCAGGAAGGGCTCCTTCGCGTCGGCGGGCAGCCCGCGCACCGCGCCGGTGAACGACAGCCGGGCCTCCTCGTCGCCGCTGACCACCTCGGGCGCGACACCGAGGGTGGCCCGCACCATCTCGGTGAAGTCGGCGGCGTTCGTGGCATCCCGGGAGGCCGAGGTGGCACACATCCGTACGCGCTGCGCACCCAGCTTCTCGATGTCGGCGGCGTACGACGCCAACGCGACCCGGGTTCGCTCGATCGCCTCCGGCGCCAGTCGGCCGGTGCGGTCCACGCCCTGCCCCAGCCGGACGATCTCCATCCGCCGGAGCAGGTCGATCAGCGGCGCCTGCGGCCCGGTCGAGGCGTCGGGCAGGTCGGCGACCAGCAGTCGGATCGAGTTGGTCCCGCAGTCGATGGCCGCCACACGCGTCGTCACCCCGCTACCCTACGACAGCGCACCGGCGGTGCCCGCCTGGTGGGCCGAGCAGGCGGCAGCCAGCCTGGCGGGCCCGGTCGCCCTACTGAGCCCGATGACTACCAGGCATCAAAATGCCTCAGGGGCATCACGCTCAACAGGACGACCGGCACCCAACAGCTCCGCGCCGAGCACGGTCAGGTGGGAGTTCTTCGCCGCCCACCCCCGCAAGGGCTGATCAGAGCCGCAGCAGCATCCGGGTGTTGCCAAGCGTGTTCGGCTTGACCCGCTCCAGGTCCAGGAACTCCGCGACACCCTCGTCGTACGAGCGCAGCAGCTGCTCGTAGACGGGCTGCGGCACCGGAGCGCCGTCGATCTCACGGAAGCCGAACGAGCCGAAGAACCGGGTCTCGAAGGTGAGCACGAAGATCCGCGCCACACCCAACTCCCGGGCCGCGTCGATCAACTCAGCGACCAGTTGGTGACCGATCCGCCGGCCCCGGCAGGACGGGTCCACGGCCACCGTACGGATCTCGGCCAGGTCCTCCCACATGACGTGCAGCGCGCCGCAGCCCACCACCACGTCGTCCTCGGCCCGGACCGCGACCCGGAACTCCTGCACGTCCTCGAAGAGGGTGACGGTGGCCTTGCTCAACAGCCGCCGGTCGTCGGTGTAGGTGTCGACGAGTCGCCGGATGCCCCGCACATCCCCGGTGCGGGCCCGCCGTACGAGGATCTGACTCTCGGGCGCCTCGGACCCGGTCTGCGCGTTCACTCTCCCGCCGGCACGTCCACGCAGGGCCCCGCCGACCACCAGGGCTCGACCAGCTCCAACGTCTCGTCGCCGAACGGGTTCACGCCGGGGCCGGCGCCCAGCGCATGACCCAGGTGCACGTGCAGGCACTTCACCCGGCCCGGCATCCCGCCGGCCGAGATGCCGGCGATCTCCGGAACCTCGTCGACCGCCTCCCGGCGGGTGAGGTAGTCCTCGTGCGCCGCACGGTAGTGGGCGGCCAACTCCGGGTCCGTCGTCAGCCGGTCCGCCATTTCCTTCATCAGCCCCGCCGACTCCAGTCGGCTGCACGCGGCGGTGGCCCGGGGGCAGGTCAGGTAGTAGAGGGTCGGGAACGGGGTGCCGTCGGCGAGGCGGGGGGTCGTCTCCACCACGTCCGGCAGGCCGCACGGGCAACGGTGGGCAACCGCCCGGGTGCCCCGGGGCGTCCGGCCGAGCTGCGCGGCCACCGCCGCCAGATCGGCTTCGGTGGCCGGCTCCCGCTGCGGCAGGGGAACGGAGTCCGCCGCCGGCTCCGACGGTGGTACGACAGTCACGGTGCCCATCTCTCCTGGTGTGCTGGTCGGTGGCTCACTTGCCCGGCTGCTGGCTGTCCGCCGCCTGCACGCTCGACCAGAGCGTGTCGTACCAGGTCACCGGCCCGGGTGGGGCGGCCGAACCGGCCGACTTCCCAGCGTCCCGGGCGGCGCCCTCCGGGTCGTGCAGCACCACCATCATCTTCTCGCCCGGGCGGCCCATGAAGAACCGTTCCCGAGCCTGCGTCTCGATGAACGCCTTGTCCTGCCACTTCGCGGCCCTCTCGGCGAGCTTCGCGATCTCCCGCTCCTGCACCGCCTGGGCGGCCTCCATCCGCTCGATGTTGGCCTGCTGGTCCAGGTAGACCCGGACCGGGTAGGTGTAGGCCAGAGCGAGCGCGATCAGGACCGCGAACAGCACGGTGGCCCGGCCGGTGAAGCGACGGGGGTGGGGTGCGGCGAGCCGCTTCACGGCACCACCGGCGGCGGTACGCCGAGCGGCGGCCGGACGATTCGCGGACCGCACGCCTTCGGCGCCCCGGGCAGCACCCGGCGCGCGACCGGCGGCGCGCGGCTCGGCGCGTACGCCGGCCTCCCGGACCGATCCCCGGGTGGCGCGCCCGCCGCCCGGCCGACCGGACTGACCCGGCCGACGAGCGGGACGCTGACCACCCGGTGTGCGGCGCTGCTGCATCGTCACACCCCTCCCCCGAGGCTTCGTGCGTCTCAGGCCGAACGGTAGCGCGGGAACGCGCCAGCGCCGGCGTAGCGCGCCGCGTCGGCCAGCTCCTCCTCGATCCGGAGCAGCTGGTTGTACTTGGCGACGCGGTCCGAGCGGGCCGGCGCGCCGGTCTTGATCTGGCCGCAGCCGGTGGCCACCGCCAGGTCGGCGATGGTCGTGTCCTCGGTCTCGCCGGAACGGTGGCTCATCATGCACTTGAAGCCGGCCCGGTGGGCCAGGTCCACCGCGTCCAGGGTCTCGGTCAACGAGCCGATCTGGTTGACCTTGACCAGGACCGCGTTCGCCGACTTCTCCGCGATACCACGGGCGATGCGCTGCGGGTTGGTCACGAACAGGTCGTCACCGACGATCTGCACCCGGTCGCCGATCGAGGCGGTAAGCGTCTGCCAACCGCTCCAGTCGTCCTCGGCCAGCGGGTCCTCGATCGACACGATCGGGTACTCGTCGGCGAGCTTCGTGTAGTAGGTGCTCATGTCCTCGGCGGACTTCGCGGCGCCCTCGAAGGTGTAGCTGCCGTTGTCGAAGAACTCGGTGGCCGCCACGTCGAGCGCGAACACGATGTCGGTGCCGAGCCGGTAACCGGCCTTTTCGACCGCCTCGGCGATCAGGTCCAGGGCCGCCGCGTTCGTCGGCAGGTTCGGCGCGAAGCCACCCTCGTCGCCGAGCCCGGTGGAGAGGCCCTTCTTCTTCAGCACCGACTTCAGCGCGTGGTAGACCTCCGCGCCCGAGCGCAGCGCCTCACGGAACGTGGGCGCGCCGATCGGCGCGATCATGAATTCCTGGATGTCGACGTTCGAATCGGCGTGCGCGCCACCGTTGAGGATGTTCATCATCGGCACGGGCAGGAGGTGCGCGTTCGGGCCGCCCAGGTAGCGGAAGAGGCTCAGCTCGGCGCTGCCGGCAGCGGCCTTCGCCACCGCCAGGGAGACCCCGAGGATGGCGTTCGCGCCCAGCTCCGACTTGCTGTCGGTGCCGTCGATGTCGAGCATCTTCTGGTCGATCAGCCGCTGCTCGCTGGCCTCGTACCCGATGATCTGGTCGACGATCTTGTCTTCGACGTTGGAGACCGCCTTCTCCACGCCCTTGCCCTGGTAGCGGTCGTCGTCACCGTCGCGCAGCTCGATCGCCTCGAAGGCGCCGGTGGAGGCGCCGGAGGGCACGGCGGCGCGGGCTACCGTGCCGTCGTCCAGACCGACCTCGACCTCGACCGTCGGGTTGCCCCGCGAGTCGAGAATCTCCCGGGCGACGATTCCCTCGATGGTTGCCACTAAGTCGCTCCTCGTTGTTGTGATCCGGTCCGTGGGTGGGCCGCGACGGTGCGGCTGAGGCAGGTGTTGAACGCAGCGTATCGGGCGACGCGAACGGGCACGGCGTCGCCCGCGCACCCGGGTCGCCCCACGCTGACGGACATTCCCGGATTTCCGGGCGTCAACCGGCAACGGGTTTGCGCTGCACGGACCAGATCCACCAGGCTGGTCGCCATGCCCGCCGCCTCGACCACCCTCCGCATGCTCGCCGTGTCGGTCATCGCGTCGCTCACGGTCACCGGCTGTCAGACATTCGAGGACGCCGGAGTCGCCATGGGCCGCTCGGAACTCGTCAACGACCTCGCCGCCCGGCTCGATCGAGCACTGGAGTTGACCTACTCGGCCGACTACCAACTGCCCGGCGGCCAGCGCGCCGCGATCGTGCAGGCACAGGACCCGGCGCGATCCACGTACACCTACCCGGGCGGGCAACTCACCGTCACCCCGGACGCCATCACACGCTGCACGACGACCGGCACCCGCCCGGAGTGCACGCTGATCGCCCCGCCCACCCCGGGCAGCAAGCCCACGGTGACGCTGTTCGGCGAGGCCAACCGGCAGGGCCTCGTCACGCCGCCGGTGGTGGTCGGGCTGCTCACCGCCGCCGCGCTCGACCCGCAGGCGGTCATCAAGCAGAGTGACACCACGGTCGCCGGGCACCACGCCGCCTGCGTGGCGGTGGAAAGCGCGTCCGGCGACTTCACCGCCTGCGTCACCACGGAGGGCGTGCTCGGCACCTTCACCGGGCCGGTCGACGGCAAGCCGATGGAGCTGGCACTGAGCGACTACTCCGCGACCGTCGACGAGAAGGCCTTCGACCCGCCCGCCGGCGCCGGCCTCGTCGACCGCCGCCCCGGCGGCTCGTGACCGACCGACCCGGCGAGACCGCCCGCCGCTGCCCCGACTGCGACCTTCAGAGACCCAGCAGGGTGCGCAGGTGGCGCGGGGGCGGGCAGTCGTGGGCGAGCATCGCGTCGTGCCAGTCGCGGACCGACACCCCGTCCGGGCGGGCGGCGGCGATCTCGGCCACCTCGCTGTACCCGACGAAGTAGGTGGAGAGCTGGGTGGAGGTGAGTTGCGCGCGCCGCCACTTGCCGGCCGCCTCCCCCTCCTCCTGGAAGCCGCGCCCGGTCATCAACGCCATCGCCTCGGCCTCGGGCAGGTCCTCGGCGTGCACCAACTGGTCGAGCAGCGCGTTGATGGTCATCCGTAGTTGCATCTTGAGCTGCTGCAACCGCACCGGCAGACCACCGAAGCCGAGCCCGGTCATCACCTCCTCCGCGTAGACCGCCCAGCCCTCGATGAACGGGCCGGACTCGGCCAACGCGCGAACCCGCGTGCCACCGACGTAGCGGCGGGCGTGGGCGAGCTGGAGGAAGTGCCCCGGCATCGCCTCGTGCACCGTCAGGTTGCGGATCATGTGGTCGTTGTATTCGCGGTAGAACGACTCGACCCGCTGCGCCGACCAGTCCGACGGGGTGGGCGCGATGCAGTAGAAGGTCGGCAGGACGGCGGTCTCCAGCGGGCCGGGCGCGTCGCAGTATGCCACCGCGACCCCCCTGGCGAACTCCGGCATCTCCTGGATCACGCACCTGTCGTCGACCAGGCTGACCAGGTCGTGCGCGCGGACGAAGTCGGTCGCCTCGTCCAGGGTCACCCCGGCCAGCTCGACGATCGTCGCGTCGTTCGGGTGCTCGGCGGCGAGCAGGTCCAGCGCCCGACGTACCGTCGCGTCGTCGGCCGGGCCGCCGACCAGTTCGACGGCCGCCTCGCGGATCTCCGCGGTGATCCGGTCCAGGTTGGCCCAGGCGCGCCGTTGGATCTCGGCGGCGCCCAGCTCGGTGTCGAGAGTGTGCCAGAGCCGGGCCTCCCAACGGCGCCGGCCCAGTCGCGGGTCACGGCCGGGGCCCGCATCGGCGGCCAGGCCGACGCGTAGCCAGGCGACGAACTCGTCCAGCGCGGCGATCGCCGCCGTGGCCGCCGGCTCGACCCGGTCGAGGTGGCTCGGGGCCTGGGCGAGCAGCGCCGGCAGCTCGTCGCGGATCAGCGCGGCCGTCCCGGTGAACTGCCCGACCGCCGTCTCCGCATGGATCCGCGGCATGTCCCGCAGTGTCGCGCGCGCGGTGGCGAGGGCGTCCGGTACGGCGGCGAGCCGGCCGGCCAGTTGGGTCAGCCGCACCTCCGCGGGGGCGTACGGGCGGGCCAGCAGTGGGTGCAGCAGCGGGCCAGGGTTGTGCCGCAGCGGATCCCACTCGTGCGACCGGATCTCGGTCAGCTCGAACAGCTCCCGATCCACGAATGAGGTGAGCAGCGCGTGGTCGACCTGCTCCTCGACGTCGAGCGAGTCCGGGTCCAGTTCGGACAGTGCGTTGGCCGCGTCGGAGAGCATCGCCCGATCGGCGGTCAACCCGTCGGCGGACAGGTCCGGCAGCCGGTCGTCGAACCGGTGGTCCCCGGCAGCCGTGGCCACCCCCGGCCGCGACTCCAGCAATGCCTCGACAACCCGCTCAGCCAGCACCCCAAACGCTTCCACCCGCCCACCCTACCGACCGCCCACCGTCACCATGGCCGGTCGAGCCCACTCCGTCGATCATGAAGTTATTGCCATCCACCTCGGCGTGTCGGGGCAATAACTTCATGATCACCGGGGAGGTGGGGGTTCGGCGGCGCGGATGGCCTCGGCTTGAGCGAGGGTGGTTTGGCGGAGGGCTGACTCGGGGTTTATGCCTGCCTTGTGGGCTGCGGCTACGGTTGCCAGGAGGTCGGCGCCCAGTTTGGCCTCGGCGTCCGCTTCGGCTTCTGCTGCTGGAAGTGGGACCTTGATGCCGGCCCGGGCGGCGCGGTCCAGGATCTGCGTCGCCAGGGCCAGCGCGGGCTGGCTCAGGGCCACCCCGTCCAGCACCGATTGGCGTGCCTTCTCAGCGCGTTTGATCCGCTCCCAGTTCTCGGTGATCTCCTCCAGGGTGCCCACCTCGGCGCCGGCGAAGACGTGCGGATTACGCCGGATCATCTTGTCGACCAGGCCACCGGCCACGTCGTCGATGCTCCACCGCTCATCCTCGGGCAATTCCTCGGCGAGCCGCGCGTGCAGCACCACCTGCAACAGGACGTCGCCCAACTCCTCGCGCAGCGCGTCGGTGTCGTCGGCGCTGATCGCGTCGTACGCCTCGTAGCTCTCCTCCAGCAGGTAACCGGCGAGGCTGCGGTGCGTCTGCGCCCGCTTCCACGGGTCGCCACCCGGAGAGGCCAGTCGATCCAGCACGGCCACCGCATCGAGCAGCCGGGCACCCGGTGGATCCCACGAGCCGTACATCAACTCCATCTCGGCCAACCCCGGCTGCCGGGCCAGCCGCAGACCCAACTCCCGGGCCAGCGCCTCGTCACCCGCCGGGCCGGCCAGCCACACCACAGTGCCGTGCGACGCCACCACGTCCAGCAACGGCTGCGTCGCCGGGCCGTCCACCACAGTGACCTCGGCGCCCGCCTGGCGCACGGCCGTGACCAACTCGCTGTCCGCGCCGGTCAGCACCGGGTGCTGGCGTACGACGTCCCAGGCCGCGGCTGTCAACAGACCGGCGGGCAACCGGGGTGAGGTGACCAGGAGGACGATCCGTGCGGTCATGCTCAGCTGGCCGTGCCCTCGTCCGGTGCTGGGCCCTCGCCACTCGGGGCGTCGCTCGACGGCAGCGGCTCCGGGGTGGAGATGTCAGTGACCGGGCCGGCCTCGTTGATGTACGGCAGTGAGTAGAAGACCAGCGACTGGCCGGTGCTCACCACCGACGGCACGCCGACCGCCCGGTAGCGCGGGTTGATCGTGACGTCGATCCGGCTCGCCTCGTCCTCCAGCGCGGTGCTGAGGGCGGTGGCGCTGCGGACGAAGCCGCCGTCGCCGAACGCCTGACGGACGTCGGCCACTGACATGCCGCCCTTGATCGCCCCGGTCTTCGCCAGCGCGTCGTAGACGGCCATCAGCGAATCGTCGCTCAGCTCGGCCGGCGGGAGCTGCTGGTTGAGCACCTGGAGCAGGTCGATCCACTCACCCCAGAGCTTGGCGTACTCGGTGGTCGCCGGCAGCCGCAGGTTCTGTTCAAGCTGCTGCGGGGTGACCTCGTCGGGCACCTGGATGTTCTTCGCCGCGGCGACCCGTTTGCCGAGATCCATGCTGACCAGCAGGTTGACTACGTCCTGACGGGTCACCGCGGCGTGCAACTGCTCGGCCGACGGCGTCGCCCCCGCCTGGCCAGCCTCCTGCCGGACCGCGTCGCCGTACTTCGCCTGCGCGTCGTCGTAGATCGCGTCGACCCGGTCCACCGAATAGGTGGTGTCACCGACATACGCGGCGACGTTCGGTGCGGACTTGCCGCAGGCGGCGAGGGAGAGGACACCCAGGGCCGCGACGCTGGCGGCGGCGATCACACGGCGAGCACGCATACCCGTCACTCTCTCATGCCCTCTCCCAGGCTGTGACGGCCCCCACCGCACCGCGGACCCACCTCAGCCCGCCGCGACGGCCAGTGGGGCGGGGGCACCGAGCACATCGGAGAGCAGTTGCGCGGACCACTGGAGCAGCGCCTGGTCACGCAGCGGCTCGCCGCCGATCCGACGGGTGGTCGGTCGGGGCACGCTGACCTGGTCGGTGGCCTGCTTGTAGACGGCATCCGGGTGGTAGCGCTTGAGCCGCAACTGCTTCGAGTCCGGTAGGGGCAGCGGGCCGAACCGCACGTGCTTGCCCTGCATGGACACGTCGCTCAGGCCGTAGCGGCGGGCCAGCAGGCGGAACCGGGCAACCTCCACCAGGTTCTGCACCGGCGCCGGCGGCTCGCCGTACCTGTCGGTCATCTCGGCGATCACCTCGCCCAACCGCTCCTCGTCGCGTGCCTCGGCGAGCTTGCGGTACATCTCCAGGCGCAGCCGCTCCACGCTCACGTAGTCGTGTGGCAGGTGCGCGTCGACCGGCAGGTCGATCTTGACGTCGGTCTCCTCCTCCGGCCGCTCACCCTTGAACGCGGAGACCGCCTCGCCGACCATCCGCACGTACAGGTCGAAGCCGACGCCCTCGATGTGCCCGGACTGCTCGCCACCGAGCAGGTTGCCGGCGCCCCGGATCTCCAGGTCCTTCATCGCCACGTACATGCCCGCACCCAACTCGGTGTGCTGGGCGATGGTCGCCAACCGCTCGTGGGCGTGCTCGGTGAGCGGCTTCTCCGGCGGGTAGAGGAAGTAGGCGTACGCCCGCTCCCGGCCCCGGCCGACCCGGCCACGGATCTGGTGCAGCTGGGCCAGGCCGAGCAGGTCGGCCCGCTCCACGATCAGCGTGTTGGCGTTCGGGATGTCGATGCCCGACTCGACGATCGTGGTGCAGACCAGGACGTCGAACTCCTTCTCCCAGAAGCCGACCATGACCTTCTCCAGGGCGTCCTCGCCCATCTGGCCGTGCGCCACCGCGACCCGCGCCTCGGGCACCAACTCCCGTAGCCGCCGTGCCGCCCGGTCGATCGACTCGACCCGGTTGTGCAGGTAGAAGACCTGCCCGTCGCGGAGCAACTCGCGGTGGATGGACGCGGCCACCTGCCTGTCGTCCTGCGCGCCGACGAAGGTGAGCACCGGGTGCCGCTCCTCCGGCGGGGTGGCGATGGTGGACATCTCCCGGATGCCGGTGATCGCCATCTCCAGGGTGCGCGGGATCGGGGTGGCCGACATGCTGAGCACGTCGACCGACGCGCGCAGCGTCTTCAGGTGCTCCTTGTGCTCGACACCGAAGCGCTGCTCCTCGTCGACGACCACCAACCCCAACTGCTTGAACCGGGTCGCCGTCTGCAACAGCCGGTGGGTGCCGATGACGATGTCGACGGTGCCGTCGGCGACCATCTCCAGCGTCCGCTCGGTCTCCTTCGCCGTCTGGAACCGCGACAGCTGCCGGATCTGCACCGGGAACTGACTCATCCGCTCGGCGAACGTGTTGTAGTGCTGCTGGACCAGCAGGGTGGTCGGCACCAGCACCGCCACCTGCTTACCGTCCTGCACCGCCTTGAACGCCGCCCGAACCGCGAT
This sequence comes from Micromonospora sp. D93, assembly GCF_018070365.1. Lineage (NCBI taxonomy): Bacteria > Bacillati > Actinomycetota > Actinomycetes > Micromonosporales > Micromonosporaceae > Micromonospora > Micromonospora sp. D93. The sequence continues at coordinate 182,247 of NZ_JAGPXW010000007.1, forward strand.
CTCGGTCTTGCCGTAGCCGACATCACCGCAGATCAGCCGGTCCATCGGGACTGTCTGCTCCATGTCCCGCTTGACCTCGTCGATCGCGGCGAGCTGGTCCGGCGTCTCCTGCCAGGGGAAGGCGTCCTCCAGCTCGCGCTGCCACGGCGTGTCCGGGCCGAACGAGTGCCCCTTGGACGCTTTACGCGCGGCGTAGAGCTGGATGAGCTGCGCGGCGATCTCCCGGACCGCCTTGCGGGCCCGGGCCTTGGACTTCTGCCAGTCCGAGCCGCCCATCTTGTGCAGGGTCGGCTGCTCGCCGCCCACGTAGCGGGAGAGCTGGTCGAGCTGGTCGGTCGGGACGAACAACCGGTCGCCGGGCTGGCCCCGCTTGCTGGCCGCGTACTCGATGACCAGGTATTCCCGGCTGGCGCCGTTGACGGTGCGCTGCACCAACTCGACGTAGCGGCCGATGCCGTGCTGCTCGTGCACCACGTGGTCGCCGGCCTTCAACTCCAGCGGGTCGATCGTGTTGCGCCGCCGGCTCGGCATCTTGCGCATGTCCCGCGTCGAGGTGCCCCGACCACCTGTCACGTCATTGCCGGTGAGCAGCACGAAACGGGACGCCTCGTCGACGAACCCGCCGCTCAGCGCGCCACAGGTGACCACCAGCTCGCCGGGGACGGGCGCGCTCGGCACCTCCTCGGTCAACCGGGCGCCCAGGCCGGCGTCGCGCAGCACCTCCACCGCCCGCTGGGCGGGGCCGTGCCCCTCGAAGACCAACGCGATCGACCAGCCCTCGCCGGCCCAGCGCTTGAGGTCCTCGACGACCCGCGAGGTCTCGCCGTGATAGAGCGGCGCCGGCTGGGCGGACAGGGTCACCGCGATGGCGTCGTCCGGAGTGACGGCGGCCTGCTCGGGCGCGTCCTCCCAGGGCTGCCGCGCCTCGGCCGTCTCCCCCTCTACAAGCCCGAACGGGGACAGCGTCCACCACGGCTGGCCGAGCTTGCCCGCGGCGGCGCGCACCTCGCCGAGGGTGCGGAAGGCGGCGGCGCCGACGTCCACCGGGGCCTGGCCGCCGACCGCGGCGGCGGCCCAGCTGGCCTGCAAGAACTCCTCCGAGGTACGCACCAGGTCGTGCGCCCGCGTGCGGATCCGCTCCGGGTCGCAGAGCAGGACGTGGGTGCCGGCCGGCATGGCGTCCAGCAGCAGCTCCAACGAGTCGGGGCCGACCAGCACCGGGGCCAGCGACTCCATCCCCTCCACCGGGATGCCCTCGGCCAGCTTGTCGAGGATCTCGCCCAGCTCGGGGTGCTGCTCGGCGAGCGCGGCGGCCCGGTCACGGACCGACGGCGTGAGCAGCAACTCCCGACACGGCGGCGCCCAGAGCAGCGGAACCTGCTCGATGGTCCGCTGGTCGGCGACGGCGAAGGTGCGGATCTCCTCCACCTCGTCGCCCCAGAACTCGACCCGGGACGGGTGCTCGTCGGTGGGCGGGAAGACGTCCAGGATGCCGCCGCGCACCGCGAACTCGCCGCGCTTGGTGACCAGGTCGACCCGGGCGTACGCCATGTCGACCAGGCGGTGGGCGACCTCCTCCAGGTCCGCCTCCTCGCCGGCGGCGAGCTGCACCGGCTCCAGATCGCCGAGCCCCTTCAGCTGCGGTTGGAGCAGCGAACGGACCGGGGCCACGACCACCCGCAGTGGCCCGGTGCCGCCGTGCGCGTCGGTCGCCTCCGGGTGCGCCAGGCGGCGCAGCACGGCCAGCCGCCGGCCAACCGTGTCCGAGCGTGGGGACAGCCGCTCGTGCGGCAGCGTCTCCCAGGATGGGAAGACCACAACCTGCTCGGCCGGCAGCAACCCGCCCAGCGCGGCGGCCAGGTCGTCGGCCTCCCGGGTGGTGGCGGTCACCGCCAGGACCGGTCGCCCGGCCCCGTCGTTGTCCGCGGCGACCGCCGCGACGGCGAACGGGCGCAGCGCCGCCGGGGCGGTGATGTCGAGGCCGTCGACCTGGGCGGCACCGGAGCGTGCCAGGTCACGCGCCCGGGTCAGCCCGGGGTCGGCCAGGGCGGCGGTGAACAGACCGGTGAGCAAGGGAAACCTTTCGGGGAGTCGACGCACACGACGGCGGCCCCTCGTCCAGCCGGACGGGGGGTGCACGACAACAAGCCTAGCCCCGTCGACCGACAGCCACCCCCTTCCGCCGAGGTCCGCGCCGCGCCGCGTCGCACCGCACCGCACCGCACCGCGCGCCAAGATCGTGCTCGAACCAGGATGTAGTGGTCTCATCGCCGCACCGATGCCACTGGATCCTGGATATTGCGCGATCTCGGGACCCGAGCCCTGGAGCACGCCCGGCCAACTGGTTCCGCCCTGTGGTCCCCGAAACGGACCATAGGCTAATAACGTGGACAAAGAATCGCACGGCACGGCCCGCGACTGGGCGCCGCGCAGCATCGGACTGCTCGTCGGCACTCTCGTGCTGGCCACGGCGTTCATCGCGGCCTACGTCGGGGCGTTGCACCAGCCCACACCCCGCGATCTGCCGATCGGCGTCGTCTCCGGCGACCAACGCGCCCAGGCGACGCTCGACGCCGTGCGCGGCCAGACCACAATCCTCAAACCCACCGAGTACGACGACCCGGGCGCCGCCGAGCACGGGCTGCTCAGCCGCGCGGTGTATGCCGTCCTCAGCACCGGACCCGACAACGGTCTGCTCCTCACCGTGGCGAGCGCCTCCGGCCCCTCCGCCACCAGCGCGATCAAGGAGGTCCTCGGCACCGCCACCAGCCGCACCGGCACCCCGCTACAGATCGTCGACAAGGTGCCGGTCCCCTCGGCCGACCCGCGCGGGGTGGTGCCCTTCTACCTGAACGTCGGGTACGTGCTCGGCGGCTACCTCGCCTCGACAGTGCTGGGGATATCCGCCGGCACCACCCCGCGTACGGCGCGCCGGGCCGGACTGCGCATCGCCGCCCTGGCGGTGTACAGCGTGCTGCTCGGCATCGCCGGCGCGGTAGTGGTCGGACCCGTCCTGGACATCTGGCACCACGACGTGCCGACGATCGCCGCCATCGGCGCGCTTGCCGTCTTCGCCGCCGCGATGGTCGCCAGCGCCATCCAGGGCTGGCTCGGCGTCGCCGGCACCGCGCTCGTCATCCTGCTGCTGGTGGTGCTCGGCAACCCCGGCTCCGGCGGCATCTACGCGCCCGAGTTCCTGCCCGGGGTGCTGCGCGGCATGCACAGGTGGAACATCCCCGGGCTCGCCAACGACCTGACCAAGGCCGCTGTGTACTTCGACTGGCGATCGGCCGGCTGGCCGGCTTCCGCCCTCGGGATCTGGGCGGTGCTCGGCGGGCTCGGGTTGGTCGGCGCGAGCCTCGTCCGCGGTCGCCGGGCCACCACCTCCGGCCCCTCGCCGGGCCGCCACGGTGGCTGAGATCACCCCCGAAAACACGCTCCCGGAGGCAGTGGATCACCAGGGGGCCCTCCAGACGACCCCTGCGCGCGGATACCATCCAGTAAGTCGGACAGCGCTGTCCTTCGTATCCACGTGAGGGAGCGCATCGTGACCGACCAGCACGACCATGACGGCCCGGACGCCGCACTGCGCGCCGACATTCGCCGACTCGGCACCCTGCTCGGCCAGACCCTGGCCCGCCAGGAGGGTCGCCCCCTGCTCGACCTCGTCGAGGAGATCCGCGCCCAGGTCCGCTCCGACGCCCCGGCGGCCGCCCAGCGCCTCGGCGGGCTCGACGTGACCACCGGCACGAAGCTGGCCCGCGCCTTCTCCACCTACTTCCACCTGGCCAACATCACCGAGCAGGTGCACCGTGCGCGGGATCTGCGCCGCCGCCGCGCGGTGCAGGGCGGCTGGCTGGACCAGGCCGCCAAGATGATCGCCGAGCGCGGGGTGCCGGCCGAGGAGATCGCCAACGCGGCTCGCCGGCTGGCGGTGCGGCCGGTCTTCACCGCCCACCCGACCGAGGCGGCCCGCCGCTCGATCCTGTCCAAGCTGCGGGCGATCGCCGACGAGTTGGACACCGAGACCGCCAACGCGATCCTCTACGGGGCCAGCGACGAGGGCCCGGCCAACCGCCGGCTGGCCGAGTTGCTGGACCTGATGTGGCAGACCGACGAGCTGCGGCTCGACCGGCCGGACCCGACCGACGAGGCCCGCAACGCGATCTACTACCTGCGCGACCTGTACGCGGAGGCCGCCCCGCAGGTGCTCGACGACCTGGCCGACACGTTGCGCACGCTCGGCGTGGAGACCTCGCCGACGGCTCGGCCGTTGAGCTTCGGCACCTGGATCGGCGGCGACCGCGACGGCAACCCGTTCGTCACCCCCGCGGTCACCCGCGAGGTGCTGACCATCCAGCACGAGCACGGCATCGCGGCCACCGAGAAGGCGATGGACCACCTGATCAACGAGGTCTCGGTGTCCCGCCGACTGCGCGGGGTGTCCCTGGACCTCTCCGCCAGCCTCGCCGCCGACCTGGACGCCCTGCCCGAGGTGGCTGAGCGCTTCCGCCGGGTCAACGCGGAGGAGCCGTACCGGCTCAAGGCGCGCTGCGTGAAGGCGAAGCTCGCCAACAGCCGGCTGAGGTTGCGTCAGGGCACCGCGCACGTGCCCGGCCGGGACTACCAGGGCTCCGCCGAGCTGATCGCCGACCTGGACCTGCTGCGCGCCTCGCTGGCCCGCAACTCCGGGCAGCTCACCGCGGTCGGCCGGCTGGCCTCCACCATCCGTACGGTCTCCGCGTTCGGCCTGCACCTGGCCACCATGGACGTCCGGGAGCACGCCGAGGCGCACCACGCGGTGCTCGCGCAGCTCTACGAGGCGGTCGGTGAGGTCTCCGACTACCCGGCGCTGACCCGGCTGGAACGCACCAAGCTGCTCGCCGACGAGCTGACCGGCCGCCGCCCCCTGTCGACAGTGGACACGGCGCTGTCCGAGCCGGCCCGCAAGACGTTCGACGTGTTCGGGACCATCCGGGAGGCACAGGACCGGTTCGGCGCCGAGGTGATCGAGTCGTACATCATCTCGATGACCCTGGGTGTCGACGACGTGCTGGCCGCCGTGGTGCTGGCCCGCGAGGCCGGCCTGGTGGACGTGCACAGCGGGCGGGCCCGGATCGGGTTCGTGCCGCTGCTGGAGACCCCGGCAGAGCTGAACTCCGGCGGCGAACTCCTCGACGAGCTGCTGTCGCTGCCCGCGTACCGGGCGCTGGTGACCGCTCGCGGTGACGTGCAGGAGGTCATGCTCGGCTACTCCGACTCGAACAAGGAGGCCGGGATCACCACCAGCCAGTGGTCGATCCACCGGGCGCAGCGTGCGCTGCGTGACGTGGCCGCCCGGCACGGCGTGCACCTGCGGCTGTTCCACGGCCGGGGCGGCACGGTCGGGCGTGGCGGCGGGCCGACGCACGAGGCGATCCTGGCGCAGCCGTACGGCACGATGGACGGCGCGATCAAGGTGACCGAGCAGGGCGAGGTGATCTCCGACAAGTACACCCTGCCCTCGCTGGCCCGGGAGAACCTGGAGCTCACCCTCGCCGCGGTGCTCCAGTCGACCCTGCTGCACACCGCGCCCCGGCAGCCGGCCGAGATGTTGGAGCGCTGGGACGCGACGATGGACGTGGTCTCCGAGTCGGCGTTCCGGTCCTACCGGTCACTCGTCGAGGACCCGGACCTGCCGGCGTACTTCTGGGCGTCCACCCCCACCGAGCTGCTCGGCGCGCTGAACATCGGCTCCCGGCCGGCGAAGCGCCCGAACACCGGCGCCGGGCTGTCCGGGCTGCGGGCCATCCCGTGGGTGTTCGGCTGGACGCAGACCCGGCAGATCGTGCCGGGCTGGTTCGGCGTCGGCTCCGGGCTGGCCGCCGCCCGCGAGGCCGGTCTGGCGGACGTGCTGGCCGAGATGCACCGCAACTGGCACTTCTTCCGCACGTTCCTGTCGAACGTCGAGATGATGCTGACCAAGACGGACCTGAGCATCGCCCGCCGGTACGTCGAGACCCTGGTGCCGAAGAAGCTGCACCCGATCTTCGAGCAGATCGAGCAGGAGTACGAGCTGACCAAGCGGGAGGTGCTGGCGGTCACCGCCTCACCGGCCCTGCTGGAGAACTCGCCGGTGCTCCAGCGCACCCTGGCCGTCCGCGACACCTACCTGGAGCCGCTGCACCATCTCCAGGTGGCGCTGCTGCGGCAGTACCGGGAGTCGGGTGCCGCCGGGCGGGCGATCGCCACCGCACCGGGCGGCCGACGCGCGCCGAGCGACGGCACGGCCCTGGAGCGCGCGCTGCTCACCACCGTGAACGGCATCGCCGCCGGGATGCGCAACACCGGCTGATCATCAGGTACGGAAACGGGCCCCGGTCACTGCGACCGGGGCCCGTTCCGTATGCCTGCGAACGACTGTCAGAAGTCGCCGCCGCCGAAGTCCCCACCACCGAAGTCGCCGCCGCCGAAGCCGCCACCGCCGAAGTCCCCACCGCCGAAGTCCCCACCGGCGTAGTCGCCGCCGCCGAAGTCGCCACCCTGGTCACCGCCGCCGAAGTCGCCACCCTGGTCACCGCCGCCGTCGCCGCCCTGGTCGGCACCGTCACCGAAGCCCTCCTGGTAGCCGGCGTCGTAGCCGTACCCGGGGTCGGCGAAGGCGGGCGAGAAGAGCGCGTCGGCGATCAGGATGCCGCCGAGCACACCGGCGCCGGCCCCCAACGCCGTCTTCCACCACGGCGTCGAATACCAGCCGGCAGGCACCGGTCGACCCTGATAACGCCCACCGGGGTAGTAGTAGGGCGTCTCCCGGCCGGGTTGCGGCCCAGCCCGGAAGGTCTGCCCCTGCACGTCGACCTCGCGCTCCTTGGTGAGCTGCCCCACGCCGCGGGCGGCGGCCAGGGTCGGCACCTCGGGACCCGGGTCGATGCCCAGCGCCGTGCGTGCCGCCCGGATGTACGCCAGGCCCTCCAGCGCGGTCTCCCGGGCCAGCCCGAACTGGTGCGGCGTGGACGCCTGCTCCAGCTGGGAACCCGCCGCGTTGTACCGCTCACCGGCGTCGGCCAGCGCCTGGCGTACCGCTGGGTCGTCGCCGTGCAGGTTCATCAACTGGCCGCCGAGGCGCTCGTACCACCGCTGCGCCTCCGCGCGGGCGTCGCCGAGCTCGGTGCGACGGCGGGCACCGGCCTGGGCGCGGATGAGCGCGGCGGCGCCCAGCGCGCCGACCAGCACGACGGCGAGGCAGAGCACAAGTTCCATGTCATCGAACGTACCCCCGGCTCGCACGTCGTATCCGTCTGGCAAGCTCCGGTGATGGACGTCTCGACGCTGCTCCTGGTGATCGTGTGCCTCGGCGCCGGCGGGGCGGTGGGCTGGCTCGCGGCCCGGTCCCGCTCGGCGGCCGACATCGCCCGCCTGGATGCCACCCTGGCCGCCACCCGGGAGGGCGAGGGCCGGCTGGAGCAGTCCATGCGGGCGTTGAGCTACGAGGCCACCGCGCAGTCCCAGGAGGCGGTGGCCCGTGCGGTCGCGCCGCTGCACGACACGCTGCGCCGCTACGAGCTGCGGGTGGCCGAGTTGGAGCACGACCGCGTCGACGCGTACGCCGAGCTGCGTGAGCAGGTCCGCTCGATGAACGCGGTCTCCGGGGAGCTGCGCACCGAGACCAAACAGTTGGTGGCGGCGCTGCGCGCACCGCAGGTGCGGGGCCGCTGGGGCGAGCACCAGCTGCGCCGAATCGTCGAGGCTGCCGGCATGCTGGAGCACTGCGACTTCTCCGAGCAGGTCACCGCCGCCACCGACCAGCAGGTCGTCCGACCGGATCTGGTGGTCCGACTGCACGGCGGTCGCTCGGTGGTGGTGGACGCCAAGGCACCGTTCGACGCGTACCTGACGGCCATGGAGGCCCGCGACGAACGCGGTCGGGACACCCACCTCGACGCGCACGCGCGGCACCTGCGGGGGCACGTCGACGCCCTGGCCGCCAAGTCGTACTGGTCGGCGTTCGACAACTCACCCGAGTTCGTTGTGCTGTTCGTCCCCGCCGACCCGTTCCTCGACGTCGCGCTCCAGCGGGACCCGACGCTGCTGGAGCACGCCTTCACCCGCAACGTGGTGCTCGCCACGCCGGCCACGCTTGTCGCCCTGCTCCGCACGGTCGCCTACTCCTGGCGGCAGGAGGCACTGGCCCGCAACGCGCTCGCCGTGCACACCCTCGCCCGGGAGCTGTACGGCCGGCTCTCCACCCTGGGCGACCACGTGGGCAAGCTCGGGTCCTCGCTGGCCGGTGCGGTGACCGCCTACAACCGGGCGGTCGGCTCGCTGGAGGCCCGGGTGCTGGTCAGCGCCCGCAAGCTCGCCGAGTTGGGCGTCTCGGACGACGAGTTGGCCACGCCGGCCCAGGTCGAGTTGACGCCCCGACAGCCGCAGGCACCCGAGCTGGCCGATCCGGCCGACGAGGTCTCGGCCCGCTAACCATCTATGTGACAGTGCGTATGCCTGCATATCACGAAGTGGTCACAAGGAACTGGCCACTAGTGACAGTGCTCGCCGACACCCCGAAAGATTCTGCTCACCCGAGCGCCCTTCTCTGAGGGCCCTGTTCTCTGGAGGAAAAGAGAACGTGAGCAGACTCCCAAACCTGGGCCGGCGCACCTCAGCCGCGCTCTTCGCATCGGTCCTGGCGGCGAGCGCCGTGACCGCCATGGGTGGTGCCGCCACCGCGGCCGCCGCTCCAACGACCACAGCGGACACCTCCCCGGCCACCGCCGCCGAGACGCTGGGCGCGCACGACGCCAAACTGCTCAGCGAGGCCCGCGCCAAGAAGGCCCCGACCGTCACGTTGATCGTCGCCACCGAGAAGGGTGAGGCGGGAGACGTCGCCGACAGCCTCACCAAGCTCGGCGCCACGGTCAGCCAGCGGCAGGACCGGGTCGGCTTCGTGCTGGCCAAGGTTCCGACCGACCGGGTCCTCAAGGCAGCGCGACTGCCCGGCGTCTCGGCCGTCGACCTGGACGAGGTCATCCACCTGCCGGATCCGGCCCCGGAACGCACCCCCGCCGGCACCGCTGGCGCGCGACAGGCGACCGTCGCAGCGCCGGGAGAGACCACCCAGGCCGACAACCCCTACATGCCAACGAACGAGACCGGCGCGGTGGCGTTCACCGCGGCCCACCCCGAGTGGGACGGCCGGGGCGTCACGATCGGCATCATGGACTCCGGTGTGGACCTGGCCCACCCGGCGTTGCAGCAGACCACCACCGGCGAGCGCAAGATCGTCGACTGGGTCACCGCGACCGATCCGCTGGAGGACGGCTCGTGGCGGCGGATGCAGGCCGAGGTCACCGGCCCGTCGTTCGCCATCGCCGGCGGCACCTGGACGGCGCCGGCCGGGACGTACCGGTTCAACCTGTTCAGCGAGTCCGTCACCACCGCGAGCGACGCCCGCGGTGACGTCAACCGCGACGGCGACGTCACCGACACCTGGGGGTTGCTCTACGACCCGGCCACCAACAACATCCGGGTTGACACCAACCAGAACCTCAACTTCACCGACGACCCGATCATGCGGCCGTACAAGGAGAAGTACGACATCGGCTACTTCGGCACCGACAACGCGGCGACGCCTGTCGCCGAGCGGCAGCCCTTCGTCGTCGAGTTCCGCAAGAACGTGAACACCACGCCGATCGGGCTGCCGGGCACCTACGACTACGTCAACATCGGCATCGTCGAGAGCACCCACGGCACCCACGTCGCCGGCATCACCGCCGCCAACGACATGCTCGGCAACGGGGCCTTCGACGGTGCCGCACCCGGCGCCAAGCTGGTCTCCGCCCGCGCCTGCTCCTGGGGCGGCGGCTGCACCGCGGCGGCCCTCACCACCGGCATGATCGACCTGGTGGCCAACCGTGGCGTCGACATCGTCAACATGTCGATCGGTGGCCTTCCGGGCCTGAACGACGGCAACAACGCGAGGACCAACCTTTACAACGAACTGATCGAGACGTACGGCGTGCAGTTGGTCATCTCGGCCGGCAACTCCGGCCCGGGTCTCAACACCGTCGGCGACCCGTCCGTCGCCAGCAACGTGATCAGCGTTGCCGCCAACATCAGCAAGGACACCTGGCTGGCCAACTACGGCTCGGTCGTCAGGAAGAAGAACGCCCTGTTCAACTTCTCCTCCCGCGGCCCGCGCGAGGACGGCGGCTTCAAGCCGAACATCGCAGCCCCCGGCTCGGCCATCTCCACCGCGCCGACCTGGCAGCTCGGCGCCCCGGTCCCCGAGGCCGGATACGCGCTGCCCCCGGGCTACGCGATGCTGAACGGCACGTCGATGGCGTCCCCGCAGACCGCCGGCGCCGGCGCGTTGCTGCTGTCGGCCGCCAAGGCCACCGACCGGGGCGTCAGCCCGGCCGCGCTGCGGCGGGCTCTGTTCAGCTCCGCCAAGCCGATCGCGGACGTGCCGACCTACGCGCAGGGCTACGGCATGGTCAACGTTCCGGGCGCCTGGCAGTTGCTGCGCCAGGGCGTCGACACCCGGTCGTACGTCTCCGACGCACCGGTCTGCAGCCCTCTCGCGGAGCAGCTGACCATCTGGAACGGTGTGAAGTTCGTGCCGAACCCGGGTCGCGGCACCGGCGTCTACAACCGCTGCACCTCGGCCGAGGGCGGCCACAAGGTCGGCCAGAGCAAGACCTACCCGGTCAAGCTGACCCGCACCAGCGGGCCGGCCGGCACCATCAAGCACAACGTCACGCTCCAGGGCAACGACGGCACCTTCAAGGCACCGAAGACCGTCGCGTTGCCGCTCAACAAGGCCGTCACCATCAGCGTCACCGCCAAGCCGGCCACCGAGGGCGCGCACGGCGCGATCGTGCGGATCGACGATCCGGCCACGAACGTGGTCGACTTCGAGGTGTCCACGGTGGTGGTGGCCTCGAACGACGTGAAGAAGCCCACCTTCTCGTACGCCAACGAGGGCTCGGTCGACCGGAACGGCTTCACGTCGTACTTCGTCACCGTGCCGGAGGGCGCCAAGGCCCTCCAGGTGAACCTCTCCGGGATCGCCACCGGTTCGCAGACCCGGTTCATCGCGATCAACCCGTTGGGTGTGCCGGTGGAGGCCACCACCAGCACCGTCTGCTACACCAACTTCTCCGACGTCAACGTCTGCAAGCCGCAGGAGCGTGACTACCAGAACCCGCTTCCCGGGGTCTGGGAGATCGAGGTGGAGTCGCGGCGGACGTCCCCGGCGCTGAACAACCCGTTCAGGCTCCAGGCACGGGTGCAGGGTCTGACTGTCGAGCCGGCGCTTGTCGAGCTGCCCAGTGTCGAGGCCGGCGAGCCGACCCCGGTGAGCTGGAAGGTCACCAACGCCTTCGGCCCGGTCTCGGTCAGCGGTCGCAGCGGCGCGTTGACCGGTGTGCGCACCGAGCGTCCGACCATCACCGAGGGCGGTCCCAACCAGGAGTGGACCGTGGAGATTCCGGAGGGTACGTCGACGTTCACCGCCCGGATCGGCAACCCCGCGAACGCGGGCGCCGACCTGGACCTGTTCGTCTACCGGGGCACCACCGAGGTCGGTCGGGCCGCGGATGGCGACTCGGAGGAGGCGGTCACGCTGACCAACCCGCCCGCCGGCACCTACCGCGTCGTGGTGGAGCCGTACGGGGTCGACGGGCCGGGGACCAGCACCGCCTACGACTACTACGACGCGTTCGCGTCAGCGTCGCTGGGCACGATCACCGCTCCGACCGTCGCGGTGCCGCTGATGCACGGCGAGTCGACCACCATCACCGGCACGGTGACCGCGGTGGCCGTTCCGGCCGACGGGCGTCAGCTCTCCGGTGAACTGGCGATCGTCACCACCGAGGGCGCGATCGTGGGTCGCGGCAACCTGACCATCGGGGCCGTGAACTGATCCGCTCGTAACAGGCAGGAGCCCGCCCCCACGTCAGGGGGCGGGCTCCCGCACGTCAGGGGTGAGTGGTCAGGAGCGGTGGGCACGCTCCACCACGAACGGGGTGCCCTGCTGGCAGGTGGACATCATGCCGGGCTCCACCCGACCGGTGACCTCGACCCGCGCGCCCGGCGTCAGCACGTCACGCGGGCCGCCGAGCAGCAGGTAACCGTCGAGCAGTACGCAGTTGGGCTCCACGCCGCCCTGCAGGGTGCCGCTCAGGGTGGTGGCCCCGACGCCCGGCGGCGTGCTCGGGCCGCCCGGCTTCGGAGGCTTCCCCCCGGACGGCGTGGTGGGGGGGATGGTCTCCGGCGAGGTGGTCGGGTCGGGTGTGGGCTGGCTGGTCACCGGCTGCGCTCCCGTCGGTGTCGGGCTGGGTGTGCCGCCCCCACCACCCTGGCTGCCGCAGGCGCTCAGCGCCACGCAGAGGGCCAACGCGGGTACGGCGAGCCGAAGAGTCCTCATGCCGAATCTGACGTACGCCGACCGCGGTTCGTTCCCGTGCTCAACCGCGCGCCGCGGCGGCCTTCATGTCCCGCCTCAGCTCCTGCGGAAGCGAGAACGTGAGCCGCTCGTTGGCGGTGGTGATCTCCTCGACGTCGGCGAAGCCGCGCGCGGCGAGGTGGACCAGCACCTCCTGGACCAGGTCGTCCGGAACGCTCGCGCCCGAGGTCAGGCCGACCGTCGTGGCCCCCTCCAGCCAGGCGTCGTCGATCTCGTGCGCGAAGTCGACCAGGTGACCGGCGCGGGCACCGGCGTCCAGGGCGACCTCGACCAGGCGGACCGAGTTGGAGGAGTTCGTGGAGCCGACCACGATCACCACGTCACAGTCGGCGGCGATCTCCTTGACCACGTGCTGCCGGTTGGAGGTGGCGTAGCAGATGTCGTCGCTCGGCGGGGACTGCAGCAGCGGCAGCCGCTGCTTGAGCCGGGCCACAGTCTCCAGCGTCTCATCGACCGAGAGCGTGGTCTGGGAGAGCCAGACCACCTTCTCCGGATCACGTACGGTGATCTTGTCGGCGCCGTCCGGGCCGTCCACCAGCTGGATGTGCGCGGGTGCCTCACCGGCGGTGCCGATGACCTCTTCGTGCCCCTCGTGGCCGATGAGCAGGATGTCGTAGTCCTCGGCCGCGAAGCGTCGCGCCTCGTGGTGGACCTTGGTGACCAGCGGACAGGTCGCGTCGATCGCCTTCAGCGAACGCTCCTTGGCCTGCTCGTAGACCTCCGGCGCCACCCCGTGCGCGGAGAAGATGACTGTGGCGCCCTCCGGCACCTCCTCGTTCTCCTCCACGAAGATCGCGCCCAGGGCCTCCAGGGTCTGCACCACGTGCTTGTTGTGCACGATCTGCTTGCGCACGTAGATCGGGGCGCCGTAGAGCTTCAGCGCCTCCTCCACGGTCTGCACCGCGCGGTCGACACCCGCGCAGTAGCCGCGGGGCTTGGCCAGGAGCACGCGCTTGCCGGTCCGGTGAGTCGCCTGAGCCTCAGTCACCACCCCATCGTACGTGCCACCCCACCACCCGCCACCGCCCACAACCCCCGACCCCCTTGCGTTGATCATGAAGTTATTGCTCCGACACGCCGACGCGGGGGGCAATAACTTCATGATCGACGGGCCAGGTGGGGGGAGGTCCGTGGGGAGGGTCCGTAGGGTGGGCGGGTGACCGAGGGTGGGCGGGTGACCGAGGGTGGGGCGCGGGTGGGCAGCGGCGGGGCTAGCAGCGCCGAGGAGCCTTGGCCGGTACGGGTGGTCAGCCAGAAGGTGGGGGCCTGGATCGCCAAGCTGGGCTGGGTGTGGGTGGACGGGCAGGTGGCCCAGATCAGCCGCCGCCCCGGGGCCAGCATTGTCTTCCTCACCCTGCGTGACCCGTCGGCGGACCTGAGCCTGACCGTCACCACCAACCGGGACGTCCTGGACACCGGCGCGCCGGAGCTGCGTGAGGGTGCCCGCGTGGTGCTGCACGCCAAGCCGGAGTTCTACGCCGCCCGGGGCACGCTGAGCCTGCGGGCCGACGAGATTCGCCAGGTGGGGCTCGGGGAGTTGCTGGCCCGACTGGAGAAGCTCAAGAAGCTGCTCGCCGCCGAAGGGCTCTTCGACCGTGCCCGCAAGCGTCGGCTGCCGTTCCTGCCCGGCCGGATCGGGCTGATCACCGGTCGCGCGTCGGCGGCGGAACGGGACGTGCTGACGAATGCCCGACGACGCTGGCCGGCGGTGGAGTTCCGGACGGTCAACGTGGCGGTGCAGGGCCCGTCCGCGGTGCCGCAGATCGTCGACGCGCTCAAGGTCCTGGACGCCGACCCGAGCATCGACGTGATCATCATCGCCCGGGGCGGCGGCGGCATCGAGGACCTGCTGCCCTTCTCGGACGAGGCGCTCTGCCGTGCGGTGTTCGGCTGTCGTACGCCGGTGGTCAGCGCGATCGGCCACGAGACGGACGCGCCGCTGATCGACTACGTCGCCGACGTCCGCGCCTCCACACCTACCGACGCGGCGAAGCGGGTAGTTCCCGACCTCACCGAGGAGGTACGCCTCATCGGTCAGGCCCGGCACCGCCTCGAACGGGCGGTGCGCAACCTGGTCGACCGGGAGACGCACCGGCTCGACGGGCTGCGTTCCCGGCCGGTGCTGGCCCGGCCCCAGGTGATGGTGGAGCATCGGGCGACCGAGCTGACCGCGTTGCGTCAGCGGGCCGGCCGCTGCCTGGAGCATCGGCTCACCGCCGCCGAGGACGACCTGCGGCACACTCTCGCGCGGCTGCGCGCCCTCTCCCCCGCCGCCACCCTCGACCGGGGGTACGCGATCGTGCAGCGCGCCGACGGCCACGTGGTTCGCGCGGCGGCGGAGGTCGGCAAGGGCGACCCGCTGCGGGTACGACTGGCCGACGGCGAGTTGGCCGCCACTGTCGATGGCTGAGTGGCGACGCGGCGCGGTGGGGAGTGGTGTGCTGAGATGAACGCGATGACTGACGACACGAAGGCCGGGCCGGACGAGCGGCTCAGTTACGAGCAGGCCCGCGCCGAGCTGGCCTCGGTGGTGGAGCGGTTGGAGGCCGGCGGCACGTCCCTGGAGGAGTCGCTGGCGCTCTGGGAGCGCGGCGAGGCGCTGGCGGTGATCTGTCAACGCTGGCTGGACGGTGCGCGGGCGCGGATCGACGCCGCCCGCCAGGAGCCCGATTCCTGAGACTGGAACCGCCGGGTGGGGCGGCCGGAGCCGCCCCACCCGGGTACGTCAGTTGAACAGGCTGTACAGCTCGGCTGGCGCCTCGACGACCTGGTCCGCCGGCGGCTTCTGCGCGGCGGTGGCGGCACCGTAGTCGGAGTACGTCATCTTGACCTCCTGGGCGGCGGTCTGCCCGGCGGCCGGCAGCTGCAGCACCAGCTCGCTCAGACGGCCCTGCGGGTCCACCTTCGCGGTGAACGGGACGGTCTTCGCCTGGGTGCCCAGCGCGGCGATCGTGGCGGCGTTCAACGAGCCCGCCTCGGCGGCCTTGGTGACGTCGATGGTGCCGGCGTACGCGCCGGTGCCGGTGCTGCGGACCTCGGTGATGCCCTGGGTGAGCACCGCGCTGCCGGCCGGGTCGACCTTCTCGAAGTCGAAGCCGAGGCTGCGGTTGCCCTTGATCCGGTTCTGGTCCAGGTGCTGGTACTTGCCGAGGTTGAGCTGCTTGATGGCGGGCAGGCTGTCGGCGGTCGGGCCGGTCAGCTCCAGCTTGACCCAGCTGTCCGGCTTGAAGTGGATCACGTCGAGCTTCATCGCCAGGTCGGACGAGGGGCCCCCGATCGCGACCTTCATCGCCGCGCTCTGGCTCGGCTGGTGCACCAGCCCCTCCGCCGTCGAGCCGGCACCGGCGAGAGTGAACCGGAAGTTCCCGTTGCTGATCTCCTTGGTGGAGTCGAGCAGGGCCTGCTTGGCGTCGCCCGCCACCGGGGCACCGGACGGGCTCGCCGTGCCGGACGCGGTCACCGTCGGCGACGGCGTCGATCCGGCGGTGCCGGTTCCGCTGGCGCAGGCTGCCAGTGCGGGCGTGATCAGAGCGGCGGCTACCAGGCCGGCGCCGAGTCGTCGAACAGTCATACGTGTCTCCCAAGGGGGTCACCCGACGACCTGGACGGCGCCGGAAACTCCGGCGACGCAGCAGCACCGTCGGCTGCGTCGCGCGATCCGGGCCGAGCAGTGCGCCCGGATCACCCCTTCCTTCTTCCCTGTCGACGCGTCGGACAATCACACTTCGGTCTGGTTGCCCAGATTTGGCGCGAGGGGGACCACCGATCGCCGGGTCCGGTCAGCGCAGCGAGCCGGCCAGTTCGCGGAGTTCGTTGTCCCGGGCGTCGCCGATGACGATCACCGTGCGGATCGGCTCCAGCAGGACCAGGGCCTGCTGGTTTCCCCGGGCCGTGTAGAGCTGCCAGGTGTGCCCGGCCAGCTCGGTGGGGCCCTGCGGCTGGCCCTGACTGGTCAGCTCGGCGGGGAGCAGACGATCCGCCGGGACGCTGCTCTGCAGCAGTTGGACGCCCCTCCCCTCCGGGGTGAGGTAGCCGAGTCGCAGGTTCGCACCGCCCTCGACGGTCTGGTAGCGGGCGCTGACCGTCGTCCAGTCGGAGCCGAGCCCCTGCGGCTGGCTCACCGGAAAGACGTTCGCCGACCGGGCCTGCTCGATGGCGGGCGCCGGATCGACGGTCGTGGCCTGGTCACCGCCGAGGAATCCCCGGTAGAACGCCAGCAGGAGCGCGATCGGGACGAGCAGCACCAGCAACGAGATCGCCATGTCCTTCGGCGATCTCTCGGACTTGCCGGCCACCATTGGCGGCGGTGGGGTCGGGTCGGTCGCGGCGGGCTCGCCACCGTGGCCGGCGGGGACGTCGGCCGGCGGCTGACCGTCGGGCGGCGTGCGGTCGGCGGGTACGCGGTCGGCTGGCTGTGCTGGTTCCACCCCGCTATCTTCGCAGCCGCCCGACCGGCGGTATCCGGGCCATCACCGCCCCGCGCCGACGCCCGGTCGGCCATCGTGTGAGGATCAGCGACAAAGCCGGCAGTGGGGGCCTCCCCGCCGCCGGTCGTCCCCGCACCGTCGCGAGGAGGAGTAGCCGTCATGACGAACACCAGGACGCGGATCCCACAGGATCTCGACCGAAACCTTGCCCTCGACCTGGTCCGGGTCACCGAGGCCGCGGCGATGGCCGCCGGCCGGTGGGTCGGTCGGGGCGACAAGGAGGGCGGCGACGGGGCCGCTGTCGACGCGATGCGCAAGCTGATCAACTCGATCCAGATGCGCGGTGTGGTGGTGATCGGCGAGGGCGAGAAGGACAACGCCCCGATGCTCTTCAACGGCGAACACGTCGGCGACGGCTCGGGCCCGGAGGTGGACGTCGCCGTCGACCCGGTGGACGGCACCACCCTGATGAGCAAGGGCATGCCGAACGCCGTGGCGGTGCTCGCCGTCTCCGAGCGGGGCGCGATGTTCGATCCCAGCGCCGTGTTCTACATGGAGAAGCTCGCCGTCGGGCCGGCGTACGCCGACGTGATCGACATCAACGCCGGTGTGGCGGAGAACCTGCGCCGGATCGCCAAGGTCAAGGGCACCGACGTCTCCGAGGTGACAGTCTGCGTGCTGGACCGGAGCCGCCACGACGACCTGGTCGCGCAGATCCGCCGGACCGGGGCGGGGATCCGGTTCATCTCCGACGGCGACATCGCGGGCTCCATCGCGGCGGCCCGGGGCGAGTCGGACGTCGACGTGCTGATGGGCATCGGCGGCACCCCGGAGGGCATCATCTCCGCGTGCGCGTTGAAGTGCATGGGCGGTGCGATGCAGGCCAAGCTCTGGCCGCGCGACGAGCAGGAGCGGGAGAAGGCGATCGCCGCCGGGCACGACCTGGACCGGGTGCTGGGCACCGATGATCTTGTCACTGGCGACAACTGCTTCTTCGTGGCGACCGGGGTCACCTCCGGTGACCTGCTGCGCGGGGTGCGCTACCGGGCGGGCGGCGCGTACACCCAGTCGATCGTGATGCGCTCGAAGAGCGGCACGATCCGGGTGATCGACTCGTATCACCGGCTGGAGAAGCTGGCGCTCTACTCGGCTGTCGACTTCGATGGTCGTCCGCTGGCCGAACAGGAGTGACAGCCGCCGACACGGCGACCCCGCAGACCCTGTCGGCCGCCCGCCGGATCACCGGCGTCGCGCTGGCGTCGGCCTCCGGGGTCGCGGTGGCGGTGCAGTCGCGCATCAACGGCGAGCTGGGGGTACGCCTCGACGACGGTTTCGCCGCCGCGGTGGTGTCGTTCGGTATCGGCCTGCTGGTGCTGCTGGTGCTGGTGCCCGCGACCCCCGGCGGTCGGCGGGGGCTGGGCGCGACGCGCCGGGCCCTGCGGACGGGCGCGCTGCGGCCGTGGCAGTGCCTCGGCGGGATGTGCGGGGCGTTCCTGGTGGCCACCCAGGGGCTCACCATCGGCACGTTGGGCGTGGCGGTCTTCACAGTTGCGGTGGTCGCCGGCCAGACCGGGAGCAGCCTAGCCGTGGACCGGGCCGGGATAGGGCCGACCGGCAGGCAGCCGATCACCCGGCAGCGGCTGGCCGGCGCGGTGCTCACCGTGCTGGCGGTCGGCCTCGCGGTCGGCGACCGACTCGGCGACCCGGGCGCGCTGGCGCTGGCCCTGCTGCCGCTGCTCGCCGGGGTGGGCATCGCCTGGCAGCAGGCCGTCAACGGCCGGGTCCGGGCGGCGGCCGACAGCGCGTTGACCGCCACGCTCGTCAACTTCGCCGTCGGCACGGTCACCCTCCTCGTCGCGTTCGCGATCGACATCGCCGTACGCGGCTGGCCCGGCGGCCACCTGCCGAGCGAGCCGTGGCTCTACCTGGGTGGCCCGATCGGCATCGTGTTCATCACGATCGCCGCCGCGATCGTGCGGTTCACCGGTGTGCTGCTGCTCGGCCTGGCCACCATCGCCGGGCAGATCGTGGGCGCCGTCCTGCTCGACCTGATCCTCCCGACCGCGGCCTCGCACCCCGGCGTGAACACCCTGCTCGGGGCGGCGCTGACCATGGTGGCGGTGTTGATCGCCGCGCTCGCCCCGCCGGCCCGTCGCTGAAGCGTCGGACCGGCGACGGGAGGGCGCGGGTTCAGCGACGCAGGGCTTCGACGGTCTCCGCCAGCGCGCTTTCCAGCGGGGTGGGCTCGACACCCAGGGCCGCCGTGGCAGCGACCGACTCCATCAGGAATGGGCGATCGAACTGGTACGCGGTCTCCCGCAGTTCGCGGGTGAGAGGGCTGGCCAGGCCGCCCAGCCACAGCACCGGGTAGGGCATCCGGATGAGCCTCGGCACGGGCACGCCCGCCAATGCCGCCACGCGGGTGGCCAGCTCACGCATCGACGCGGCCGGCGCGCTCGGCACATGCCAGGCCCGACCCCAGGCCCGCGGGTCGGTGGCGGCGGCGACGAGGGTACGGGCGACGTCCGGGATGTACGTCCAGGTGTGCGGCGCGTCCCACTCGACAGGTAGGAAGACCCGCTGCCCGCCGAGCACCCGGGGCAGCGCCATCATCGCCAGCGAGGTGCCACCGACACCGAAGTAGTCCGAGCCGCGCACCTCGGTGACCTGAGCCCGACCGGCCCGGTGGGCGGCGAGCGCGTCGGCCCACATCCGGTTGCGTACCCGGCCCTTGGTGCCGGTCGCCGCGAGTGGGGTCTGCTCGGTCATCGGGCCGCCGACGGGTCCGTACCCGTAAAGGTTGCTGACCGTGGCGAGCACCGCGCCGGTCCGCTCGGCGGCGGCGAGCAGGGCACCGGCCAGCGGCGGCCAGTCGGTGGGCCAACGGTGGTAGGCCGGGTTCGCGCAGTTGTACAACGCCTGCGCGCCGTCGGTCAGCACGCTGAGCCGGTCGGCGTCGGCGGCGTCGGCGGCGATCCGTTCGATGGACGGGTGTTCCGGCCCGGCACCCCGGCGGCTGATCACCCGAACCCGCTCACCTCGGTCGGCGAGAAGGTGGGCGGTCGCGGTGCCGACCGGGCCGGTGCCGACGATCACGTGCAGTGCCATGGGGAACTCCCTGGAAGCGGCGATACGAGTCAAGAGCAGTGCTCTCGTTTGCTCGCTCAGCATGGCCCGCCGCCGCCACGACGTCAAGAGCGCCGCTCACTTTTTTGATCGGCGCTCCAATCAATGGCAGACTGATCCCATGCCCGCCTCCTCGATCCGTGCCAGGGTCCGCGCCGAAATGCTCGACGAGATCAAGGCGGTCGCCCGCCAACACCTCGCCACCGACGGTGCGAACCTCTCCCTCCGCGCGGTGGCTCGGGACATGGGCATGGTCTCGTCCGCCATCTACCGCTACTTTCCGAGCCGTGACGACCTGCTCACCGTGCTGATCATCGAGGCGTACGACGCACTTGGCGACGCGGTGGAGGCGGCCGCCGCCGGCCCCGACCGGCTCGACCTGCGCGCCCGGTGGCATGCGGCGTGCCGGGCGGCCCGGGACTGGGCACTCGCCCACCCGGCCGAGTACGCGCTTCTCTACGGCAGCCCGGTCCCCGGGTACGCCGCCCCTGACGACACCGTCGGCCCAGCCCAGCGCCCCCCGCTGACCCTTGTCGGCCTGCTTCGAGAAGGGCTGGAGAGCGGCCTGCTCAGCCCACCCCCCGCCGGTGAGCTGTCGACGCCGCTGCACGACGACCTGACCGAGCTGGCCGACGTGTTCTTCCCCGGCATTCCCCCCGCCCTGCTGGCCCGGGGCATGGCTGGCTGGACCCAACTCTTCGGGTTGATCAGCTTCGAGCTGTTCGGTCGACTCAACCGGAGTGTCGCGCATCGGGACGCGTACTTCGACCACCAGGTCGGGCTACTGGCCGACCTGATCGGCCTGCCCCAACCCCGCTGACGGATCGGGCACGGACGGCCCGAGCAGCGGATCTGGGGGTTCAGACGGGTACGGCGGGTCGGGCACCGCCGGCGGCCCCGGAGGGTAGGGCTGGTAGGGCGGGCGCGGTGGGTACCGACGCTCGAACACACGGGCCGGGTCGACAAGTCCGGCGATCCGGATTGCCAGCAACACCCCCGGCACCGCGCCCAACAGGGCGAGCGCGACCGCGAACCGGGTCTGCGGCGGAGTGCCGTACAGCCAACTGATGAGCGGGTGCGCCGTCCTGCGGTGTCGCGGAACCCGTCATCCCCTCAGGGTCCGGTCGACCCGTCTCGATCCGAACTCAGGTCGGCCTGGGTCCGATACCGACGCTCAGGCGGCGTCGGAGGAGTGCCCGGGGAAGAGGTGGGCGCTCGGGTCGATGGCCACCGCCGCGTTGTTGACCGCCGTCGCCGCCTCGCCGAAGCCGGTGGCGATCAACCGGACCTTGCCCGGGTACTCGGTGATGTCGCCCGCCGCGAAGACCCGGGGCAGGTTGGTGGCCATCGCGCTGTCCACCAGGATGTGGCGGCGGTCCAGCCGTAGCCCCCACTCGGCGAGGGGGCCCAGGTCGGCGGTGAAGCCGAGGGCGGCCACCACGGTGTCCACCGGCAACGTCTCGGTCTCGCCACCGCGCACGGTCACCTCGGCGCCGGTCACCGTGCCGTCCCCGAGCAGCCGGGTGACCTCGGCGTTGACCACGACCCGCACCGGCAGGGAGAGCACCCGGGCGACCGTCGAGGCGTGAGCCCGGAACTTCTCCCGTCGGTGCACCAGCGTCACCGACCGGGCCAGTGGTTGCAGGGCCAGCGCCCAGTCGAAGGCGGAGTCGCCGCCACCGACGATCAGCACGTCCCGACCGGTCAGCTCGGTCGGCTCGGTCACGAAGTAGACGATCCCCGAGCCGGGGGCGCCGTCGGCGCACGGCAACGGCCGGGGGCTGAAGCTGCCGAGCCCGCCGGTGACCACGACCGCGCCGCAGCCGAGCTGCTCGCCACCGGCCAGGCCGAGCACCGGGCGGCCGTCGGCGTACGCGAGCTTCTCCGCCCGGGTGCCGAGCAGGTACTGCGGACCGAACGGGGCTGCCTGGGCCACCAGGTTGGCCACCAGGTCGCGGCCCTTCACCGCGGGGAAGCCAGCGACGTCGAGGATCAGCTTCTCCGGGTACATGGCGGTGACCTGGCCGCCCGGCTCGGGCAGAGCGTCGATCACCGCCACCGACAGCCCCCGGAACCCGGCGTAGTACGCGGCGAAGAGGCCGGCCGGACCGGCCCCGATCACGGCGACATCGACCTCGCGCATGGCGTACCGTCGCTTCCCGCTTACGGATCAACGCGTGCTGATCCCGACCGTAGGCGGGCGGCGACGGTCGGGCAAGCATGTCCCAGAGGCGCGCCGGAGAATCGCCTCAGGGCAGGCTGAGCGTGGAACCCGAGTAGTCCGGTCCGTCGACGGCCGGTCGTCGCCGACGGAACAGGATCGCCGCCACCACCCCGCCGAGCAGGCCGAACAGGTGCCCCTGCCAGGAGATCCGCTCGTCGGTGGGGAGGATGCCGACCAGCTGCCAGCCGTAGAGCAGACCCACCAGGAGGAAGACCGCGAAGTTCCACCAGCTGCGCTCGATGATGCCCCGGGTGAGCAGGATGCCCAGGTAGCCGAAGATGACACCGCTGGCGCCGACCACCACCGAGTTGGGTGAACCGGTGAACCACACGCCGAGCCCGCTGACCAGGATGATGACCAGGGTCGACCAGAGGAACCGGCGGGTGCCGGCGGCGAGGACGAACGTGCCCAGCAGGATCAGCGGGATGCTGTTGCTGTAGAGGTGGTCGAAGCCGTGGTGCAGGAACGGGGAGAAGAAGACCCCGTCCAACCCGTCGATGCGTTGCGGGATGATGCCGGCGGTGGCGTCCAGGCCGAACGCGAGCCCCTGGTCGACCGCCTCGATGAGAAAGAGGAACGGGACCACCGCGCACATGGCGACGAACGCCCGGCCGAGCGCGGCGTAGAACGCCTCGGTGCCGAACCGGTACGGGTCGCCGCTTGACGGGTGCAGGGTCACTCCACAACTGCTATCAGCAAAAGCGGCTGACCGCCACTCACGTCCCGTACGAATTACCCGCGAAGGCGGGGCGGGTGGAGAGCCCCCTGCCCCGCCTTCGAAGGCCGTCAGTAGTGGTTGTTGTTCTGGAAGTAGGTCCAGGCGCCGCAGGGCGTCTTGTACTTGCCCTTGACGTAGTTCAGCCCCCACGTGATCTGGGTCGCCGGGTTGGTCTGCCAGTCGGACGCCACGGAGCTCATCTTGTTGCCCGGGTACGCCTGGGGAATGCCGTACGCGCCGGACGAGGAGTTGCGGGCCTTGTGGTTCCAGCCGCTCTCCTTGGTCCAGAGCTTCTCCAGGCAGGGGAACTCGGCGATACCGAAGCCCTTGGCGATCATCAGGGCGCAGCCGGTCTTGCGGTTGCCGCTGTACTCGGCGCAGGACGCCGGGATCGGCCCGTCGTACGGTTTGGCGGCCGCGTTGGCGGCGGCGCGCTCCCGCTTGCGGGACGCCGCGGCGGCCTCCGCCCGGCGGGCCCGCTCGGCGGCTTCCTTGGCGGCCTGCTTCGCCCGCAGCTTGGCCTGGTACTCGGCGGCCCGCTGCTTGGAGAACTGCACCTGGTGGGCGGCCTGCCGCTCGCGCTGCCACGCGAGGTCGGCTCGATCGACCTCGACGCTGACCTTGTCGGTCAGGCCCTGTTGCTGGGTTTCTCGGTCTTCGCCCAGGTAGAAGCCACCGGCAACGCCCACGGAGAGCAGCGCCACAGCAGCCGTACGGGCACCCAACCGGCTCCACAGCCGACTCACGAAGTGGTCCCTTCGTCGGGAGCAAGGACGTGGCGCGGGGCAGGCCACAGGTGGGCCGTCAGCCGTGCCACGAGCGCCCCGACCGGTTGCCGGTCGCGCCGACGCACCGACCTTCGCCGATGTCGCCCGTCTCGGGACGCTCGTGGGACACGATTGCGCACAGTGAGGCTGATGGGAAACCAACCAGACCGTTTGTGATCTGTGCCACACCAAAAATGCGGACAAAAGACCCTATAAGCCCCGAGTCAGATCGGGATGTCCTCCAGAAGGTCAGTGACCATAGCGGCGATCGGCGAGCGCTCCGAACGGCTGAGGGTGACATGCGCGAAGAGCGGATGACCCTTGAGCGCCTCGATCACAGCCGTCACCCCGTCATGCCGGCCGACCCGCAGATTGTCCCGCTGCGCCACGTCGTGGGTGAGCACCACCCGGGAGCCCTGCCCGATCCGGGACAGCACGGTCAACAGCACACCGCGTTCCAGCGACTGGGCCTCGTCCACGATCACGTAGGCGTCGTGCAGGCTGCGCCCCCGGATGTGGGTCAGCGGCAACACCTCCAGGATGCCCCGCGAGGTGACCTCCTCCAGCACGTTCTCGTGCACCACAGCGCCGAGCGTGTCGAAGACCGCCTGGGCCCACGGCGACATCTTCTCCGACTCCGAGCCCGGCAGGTAGCCCAACTCCTGGCCACCGACCGCGTACAGCGGGCGGAACACGATCACCTTCTTGTGCCGGCGGCGCTCCATCACCGCTTCCAGCCCGGCGCAGAGCGCCAGCGCCGACTTGCCGGTGCCGGCCCGGCCGCCCATCGAGACGATCCCGATCGCCTCGTCCAGCAGCAGGTCGAGAGCGATCCGCTGTTCGGCCGAACGGCCGTGCAGCCCGAACGCCTCCCGGTCGCCCCGGACCAGACGCACCGACTTGTCCGGCAGCACCCGACCGAGCGCGGAACCACGCCCCGAGTGCAGCACCAGACCGGTGTGGCAGGGCAGCCCGGCCGCCTCGTCGAGGTCGAGCGTCTCGCCGGCGTACAACTGGCCGATCTGCTCCTCGCTCAGCTCCATCTCCGACATGCCGGTCCAGGTCGGGTCGCTGGCCTGGCCGTGGCGGTACTCGTCGGCGCGCAGACCCACCGAGGCCGCCTTGACCCGCAACGGCATGTCCTTGCTGACCAGGGTCACCTCCCGACCCTCGGCGGCGAGGTTGAGCGCGACGGAGAGGATCCGGGCGTCGTTGCTCTCGGTGCGGAACCCGGGCGGCAGCACGCCGTCGTCGGTGTGGTTGAGCTCCACCCGCAGGGTGCCGCCGACGTCGTTGGCGGGCACCGGGCGGTCGAGTCGGCCATGCCGGACCCGCAGGTCGTCGAGCATTCGCAGCGACTGCCGGGCGAACCAGCCCAGCTCCGGATGGTGCCGCTTGCCTTCCAGCTCGGTGATGACCACCAGAGGCAGCACCACCTCATGCTCCGCGAACCGGTGGAATGCCGCCGGATCGGAGAGCAGCACCGACGTGTCCAGGACAAAGGCCTGGCCGGCTGGTCGTGGCTCCTTGGGGTCGGCCGGCGCGGCGGCCGCCGAACGGCGGCTCCTGGTGGCGCGGCGGGTCGTGGCAGTCGCGGCCGGGGTCTGGTCGGCACCGGCGGTGGTACGGCGAGTCGTCACAGGCCTGCTCCGACGGATGGGCACCCGCCACCCGTGTTCCGCCTCCTCCGGTGCCCGGGGACACGGGGTCGGATGCGGAACCCCATGCGCGAGGTCGCAGATCCGGGCGGACCGGCTGGCTCGGGAGAACCCCGTGCCATGCCTAGACGCTAGCCCCGCCGAACCTTCCCGGCTAGTGCCGAACGTGGATCTCCCAAGACGCGCTCACGAACAGCGCCGCGTCGACGCCCGCACCAGCCGAGAGGCATTGTCGCGAACGCGGCGGAACCGGCCGGGATGCATGCCCCCTGCGCGCATCCCGGCCGGTGGGGTCACCGTCACCGGTCTGACGTGACCCCGACGGTGCGTGTCCGCCGCGGACGACGCACCGCGTTCGTGGCGGCGGTCGGCGGGCGTGACCCGCCGACCGACCTCAACCGGTACGTCGAACGAGCGTTCCGGTCGGGTGCCGCCCGGTGATCGGGGCGGCCGGCGCGCTGAACGACGAGCCGGTGTACGTGGTGCCGGGGCGGGCGACGGCACCGGCGGAGCGGACCACCCCCGCGGGCGAGACCGAAAGGGCGGAGGCGATCGCCGCCTGGGCGTCCCGGCGACGCCGGTTCCAGGCGCCCCGGTCACCGTCGAAGTAGCCCTGTCGGTAACCGAAGCGGTAGCCGATGCGGTAGCTGAGCTGCCCGTGCAGCCGACCGGCCGCGTAGCTGGTGGCACCGAGCACCAGGACGAGGAACACAGCGAGAAACGGGCTCATCGGGCAGCTCCGGCCCAGCCGGGACGCCAGGTCATCGCTCCTCCGGCTCGATCGTTGTGGGGTCGGCGACGAGCAGCCGGTCCAGGTCGTCGGTGCTGACCTCCTCGACCAGCTCGACGCTGATCCGGCAGCCGTCCAGCACGACTTCGGCCACTGAGGAACGGCGGATCTCGCCGCCGGCGTCGTAGACCCGGACGCTCAGCTCGGGGCAGCCGAGATGGGTACGCCAGGCGTTCCACTCGGAACGATCGCCGACGCTCAGCGACAGGTAGCGGCAGCCTCGGGCCAGGTAGAGGCGCCAGGGGGCGGTCAGCCCCGCGGCGACCCCCTCGGCGATCAGCCCGAAGGCCTGGGCGCGGGTGGCGAGCTCGGTCACCACGACCCCCTGGCACCGGGGGCGTGACGCATGTGAGCACCAATCGTCTCATGCACGTGACACACCGTAGATTGTCCCATGGGCGTGACAGTATCAGCTTTTCGTCCGCTTACGTTTACCACTACGTTCATCTATTCTGCCCGCGTGACACCCCTCAACAGTGGCACTGACTCGTTTACCGGAAATCCGAATCCCCCGTCACGTCTGCGTGACAGTGGCGAGCCGGGGCGCACACCCGCGCTCGGCTGGCCGTACCGTCACGGAGTGACCGAGACGGCCAATGCGCGGAAGATCGCCTTCGCCACCTTCGTCCGGCGGGCCCTGGACGAGGCACGGGCGACCCGAGCCTGGAGCGGCACCGAGGTGTCCCGGCGCACCGGCGTCTCCCGGCAGACCATCAACCGCTGGGTCCGGGGCGACTGGGCCAGCGACCCGGAGGCCGAGCGGGTGGTCGCCTTCTGCGAGGGGCTGGGGCTGAACCCGGCTGCCGCCTTCGCCGCGCTCGGTTGGGACCGCACCGCGGCCGGCCCCCGCACCGGCCAGCCCGCCCCTCCGATGGACCCCGACGTGGAGGCGCTGCTCCGCCGTCTGGTCGATCCCCAGGTGTCGGACGCGGAGAAGTTCCACATCCGCGAAACGATCAGATATCTCGCATACCGCCCAACGTTGCCGGTCGATGTCCGAAAAAGGGGCAATCAGGCAGGCTAGTTCCTCAGATAGCGAAAGAACGCCTGGTCAGGTTCATTCGTTTGCCTCCGGGGCTGGAACGGGCACGCTAGCGTCCCTATTCGTACTGCTTGGGCTCGTCATCGGCGGGGGGACGGGACAAGGCCGAACCCAGCCCTGCGGGACAGAAGGAGGGGTCTGTCCATGACCCTGAAGTGGTTGGCAGTCGTGGTCGCAACGGTGTCGGTGACACTGTGGGCGACCGGCAACACAGTGACCCTCGCGGTCGACGGCGGGCAGCTTCCGCTGCTCGTCAACCTCTTTGCGCTCACCACCGCCGGCACCGCGGTCGTCCTGGCCGTCGTCGCCGAGCTGCACGAGCGTCTGAACAACCGAATCAGCGCGCTCACCGAGTTCCTGGTGGCACGACTCAACGAGATCGAGAACCACACCGGCGACCGCAACACCGGGTTCGTGGAGGGCTACCTGTTGAGCCACGGCCAGGAGGCGGCGGTGGTGCCGTTCGGCCGCCGCGGACGAGGAGCCGCCGAACGCTGATCGCCTACCGCCAAACGGGTCCGCTCGGCCAGGAATGAGCCGGGATCGCCGGGGTACGCTGACGCGCGTGCCGCCGTTGAATCTGGGCAATCAGCAGCCGAAAACCCCGTTGAACGCCGACCAGGCCTGGCAGATAACCGCCAGCCGGGCGGCCGGGACCGTGCTCTTCTTCGACTTCGACGGCACGCTCGCGCCCGTCGACGACGATCCGACAGCGGTACGCCCGGCTCCCAAGGCGTTGGCCGCGATCGAGGCGCTCGCCCCGGTCGTGCAGCGGGTGGCGATCGTCTCCGCCCGACCCGTCGAGTTCCTTCGGGATCAGCTCGGCGGGCTCGCTGGCGTGGACCTCTACGGCCTCTACGGGCTGGAGCACAGCCACTCCGGCGGGGAGACCGTCACCGAACCGGCCGCGCTGCCCTGGGTGCCGACCATGGAGGAGCTGGCCGACCTGGCTCGGGTGGAGCTGCCGCCCGGCACGCTCGTGGAGTACAAGCGGCTCTCGGTCGCGCTGCACTGGCGTACCGCGCCGCAACTCGGCCCGACCGTGCAGCAGTGGGGGCAGGCGCAGGCCGACCGTCTGGGCTTGCGTTCGCAGGCCGGGCGGATGGTGCTGGAGCTCAAGCCGCCGGTCGACCGGGACAAGGGCATGGTGATCGGCGAGGCGATCAAGGGCGCCACCGGCGCCTGGTACTTCGGCGACGACGTCTCCGACATCAAGGCCTTCGCCGCGCTGCGCGCTCGTGCCGCCGCCGATCCGGACTTCCTCGGCGTCTGCGTGGCCGTGGCCAACCCGGAGACCGGACACGAGGTGGCCAACGCCGCCGACCTGACGATCGAGTCGCCGGCCGCCCTGGGCGACTTCCTCACCCGGGCGCTGACGCACCTGCCCTGAACTGACCTGACTCCGGCGGCGACCGACGACGTCGCCGCCGGGTCAGACGCCGTAGCGGCGTTGTCTGGTGGCGTACGAGCGCAGGGCCCGCAGGAAGTCGATGTGCCGGAAATCCGGCCAGTTGAGTTCGCAGAAGTAGAACTCCGAGTGCGCGGACTGCCAGAGCATAAAACCGGACAACCGCTGCTCACCACTGGTACGGATGACCAGGTCCGGATCGGGCTGGCCCCGGGTGTAGAGGTGCTCGGCGATGTGCTCGACGTCCAGCACCTCGGCCAACTCCTCGAGCGTGCCGCCGGTGGCGGCGTGCTCCAGCAGCAGCGAACGAACCGCGTCGGTGATCTCCCGGCGACCGCCGTAGCCCACCGCGATGTTGACCTCCGCGCCTCCGGTGCGCTCGCGGGTGCGTTCCTCGGCGCCCTTGAGCGCCGCCGCGGTCTGCGCCGGCAGCAGGTCGAGCGCCCCGACGATGCGCAGCCGCCAGGGGTTGCCCTCCTCGGAGAGCTCCACCACCAGGTCCTCAATGATCTTGAGGAGTGGGTCCAGCTCAGCGGCCGGACGGCGCAGGTTGTCGGTGGCCAGCAGGTAGAGGGTCACGTGCCCGACACCGGCCTGGTCACACCAGCCGAGGACATGCTTGATCTTCGCCGCGCCGACGCGGTGACCGTCGTTCGGGTCGACGAAGCCCATCTCCCTCGCCCATCGGCGGTTGCCGTCGCACATCACCCCGACGTGCCGGGGCACCGGCTTACCCGCGAGCTTCGCCGTGAGCCGGCGCTCGTACACGGAGTAGATAAGGTCCCGCAGCGTCATCACCTAGCAGCGTAGCGACCCTTCAGGCAGTTCACTGCCTCGGAGCCCCATCCCCGCCGCCCAGACCGATGCCGATCATTGCGAGCGTACGACCGGTGAGGCGTCCGTCACCCAGCCCCAGCTCGACCACGTCGTAGAACACGCGGTCGTCCCGACGGGCCGCCCGGACCGCCGCGTCCACCACCCGGCGACGCCTGGCCAACCAGGCCGCGACCGAACTGTGCCGCAGGTGGGTGCCGAGGCGGCGACGCAACCCGTGGGCGTAGCGGCCAGCCGCGCCCTCGGGCGACCGGGCCGCCGCCGACCCGGCGAGCGCACCGGAGAGCAGCGCGTAGAAGATCCCCTCCCCGGTGAACGGATTGATCAGTGACAGCGCGTCGCCGGCCAGCAACAGGCGCCCTCGCCCCGGCGCCGGCCGGTGGGTCGAGAGCGGCAGATGATGGGCGCGCAACGCCGTCACGGTCGCCAGGTCGGTGCCGGGCAGCAGCGCGGCCAACCGGTCCAGCAGGTACGCGCGGCTCAGCGGCTCACCGCGCAGGACCTCCCCGTACCCGACGTTCGCCCGCCCGTCGCCGATCGGAAACGACCAGGCGTACGCCGGCCAGCGCGCCTTCGAGGTGACGATGAGCTGCTCGGACGGGCCGGGCAGAGCCGGGGCGTACCCCCGGATGGCCAGCGCGAGGTGCCGGTCGGGGTTCTGCGGATGACCGAGCGCCCGACGTACCACCGAGCCGGCGCCGTCCGCGCCGATCACCACCCGGCCGGACACCTGCCCGTCGAGCACCACCCGGTCGGCACGCGGCTCGACCTGGCGCACGGTGTGCCGGCGCAGCTGCGCGCCGGCGGCCACGGCGGCCGTCACCAGCCGCGCGTCGAAGACCTCCCGGGGCACCGTGTACGCGGGTCTGGGCAGCGCCCGGGCCACCGCGCCGCCACCCGGAGCGATCATGCGTAATGCCGGCAGTGGCGCGTAGCCTGCCACCGCCTCGGGCACCCCCAGCTCGGTGAGCACGTCCACCGAGTGCGCGGCGATCCCGTCACCACATGCCTTGTCCCGCGGAAAGTCGGCCCGGTCCAGCAGCAGCACGCTGGCACCCGCCCGGCGCGCCGTCAGCGCGGCAGCCGCCCCGGCCGGCCCCGCTCCCACCACCACCACGTCGAACTCGTCACCCACCGCGCGCCTCCCTCCGGTCCGACGCGGCGCGGCCGCTCCCGCCGGGCGAAC
The DNA here is from genome assembly GCF_018070365.1 of Micromonospora sp. D93. Classification (NCBI taxonomy): domain Bacteria; kingdom Bacillati; phylum Actinomycetota; class Actinomycetes; order Micromonosporales; family Micromonosporaceae; genus Micromonospora; species Micromonospora sp. D93. The sequence continues at coordinate 212,869 of NZ_JAGPXW010000007.1, forward strand.
CGGTCGGCCCTGCGGCCGGCCGCCCCGACGATGTCCGCGGCTGCCCCGACGCCGACCGCTGTGACCGACGCCACCCGCCATCCTGCCCCCTGCCCGCCCGCGAAGACCGCTCCCGCACTGGGCCGGGTGGTCTCACCCACCTCCTTTGCTCTGCACCCGCGGACGCGACGGTTACCGTCCGCGACTGTCGCCTATCGGGGTGCAGAGCAAAGGGAGGGTGCAAGCAACGGGAGGGGATGGGCAGGGACTGGGTGGCGTCGGCCGCCGGGTCGGCACCCAGCGGCGTCGGTGCGGGGCCCCGCCGCAGTCAGGGTTGGGGTTCAGGGTGGGGGGCGCGGGCGGCGCGGCGTAGGCCGTAGAGGGTCAGCCCGGCCGCCGCGAGCAGCGGGGCGCCGTCGCGGATCAGGCCGTCCACGCCCAGCAGCCACCAGCACAACGGCAGATCCACGGCGAGTACGGCCACCGTGACGACGACCAGCAGGCCACGCGCCCAGTCCTTGCCCCGCATCAGGAACGCGGTGCAGAACAGCACCGCGTAGCTGGCCGTGATGCCCGCGGCGAACCAGAACAGCACGGCCGGAACGGCGGTCAGTCGACCATCCAGGATGGAACCCCCGGCCACCAGGGCCGGCACCAGCATCAGCGGGCTGTAGGTGAAGGCCGCCACCCGGCTGGTCAACAACCAGGCGCTGGCCTGTGGTCGGCGTGGAGGGGTCTCCCGCCAGGAGATGCCGTCCCGGTCGATGACGAGGCGTGGACGGTGCCGGACCAGGTGCCCGGCCACCGCCGACGAGCGGTAGAGCAGCCAGACCACCGACACACAGAGAGCCGTGAGGATCGCGAAGCCGAGCAGGCCGGGCAGCGGCGGCACCCCCTGCCGGGGCACGATGAGCCGGCCGACCGCGAAGATCGTGGTGACCGCGAGGATCAGCCCGAACGGGCGGGCCGCCGTACGACCCCGGCGCACGTGCCCGATCAGCAGCAGGAAGCCGAACGAGCGCAGCATTGCCCAGCCGGTCCGTACGGCCAGCCCGAAGCCCTGCTCCGGGGCGTACCACCAGTTGAGCAGCTCGACCACGACGGTGGCCGCCGCCGTCGTCGCCAGCAGGATGGTGAGCAGCCGGACGGCGGACGGCCGCCGGACCTGGGTCTCGGCGGCCGTCGTCATGAAATCCGATGTTGCCCGCAGGGGGCCGTCTTCACACCTAGCGCTGCGGCTGCGCGGCGTCGAGGCGCGCGCGCAACGCGTCCAACTCGGCCCAGAGCACGCCGGGCAGCTTGTCACCGAACTTCTCGAACCACTCGGTGATCATCGGCAGCTCGTTACGCCACTCGTCCGGGTCGACCTTCAGGGCGATCCGAACGTCCTCCGGGGTCATGTCCAGGCCCTCGACGTCCAGGGCGTCCGGCGCGGGCACCATGCCGACCGGCGTCTCGACCGCGTCGGCCGTGCCCTCGATCCGCTCGACGACCCACTTGAGCACTCGGGAGTTCTCCCCGAAGCCCGGCCAGAGGAACGAACCGTCCGGGTCCTTGCGGAACCAGTTGACGTAGTAGATCTTCGGCAGCTTCGCCTCGTCGCCGTCGGTGCCCTTGCCCATCTCGATCCAGTGCCGGAAGTAGTCACCGGCGTGGTAGCCGATGAACGGCAGCATCGCCATCGGATCCCGCCGGACCACGCCGACGGCGCCGGACGCGGCGGCGGTCGTCTCCGAGGAGAGCGTGGCGCCCATGTAGACGCCGTGCACCCAGTCGCGGGCCTCGGTCACCAGCGGGACGGTGTCCTTGCGGCGTCCGCCGAAGAGGATCGCGTCGATCGGCACGCCGTTCGGGTCGAAGTACTCGTCGGCGAGGATCGGGCACTGGGTGATCGGGGTGCAGAATCGGCTGTTCGCGTGCGAGGACAGGCCGTCGCTCTCCGGCGTCCAGTCGTTGCCCTTCCAGTCGATCAGGTGCGCGGGCGGCTCACCCATGCCCTCCCACCAGACGTCGCCGTCGTCAGTGAGGCCGACGTTGGTGAAGACGGAGTTGCCCCGGTCCAGGGTGCGCATGGCGTTGGCGTTGGTCTTCCAGTCGGTGCCGGGCGCCACACCGAACAGCCCGTACTCCGGGTTGACCGCGTAGAGGCGGCCGTCCGGGCCGAACCGCATCCAGGCGATGTCGTCGCCGATGGTCTCGACCTTCCAGCCGGGGATCGTCGGCTCCACCATGGCGAGGTTGGTCTTGCCGCAGGCAGACGGGAACGCTCCGGCGATGTGGTAGGTCTTGCCCTCCGGTGAGGTGATCTTGAGGATCAGCATGTGCTCGGCGAGCCAGCCCTCGTCCCGGCCCATCACGCTGGCGATCCGCAGCGAGTAGCACTTCTTGCCCAGCAGCGAGTTGCCGCCGTAACCCGAGCCGTACGACCAGATCTCCCGGCTCTCCGGGAAGTGCGAGATGTACTTGGTGTCGTTGCACGGCCAGGCGACATCCTGCTGGCCGGGGGCGAGCGGGGCGCCGATCGAGTGCAGCGCGTGCACGAAGTCCGCGTCGTCGCCCATGGCCTCAAGGACCCGGGTGCCCATCCGCGTCATGATGCGCATCGAGGCGACCACGTACGGGCTGTCGGTGATCTCGACACCGAACATCGGGGACTCGGCCTCGACCGGGCCCATGACGAACGGGATGACGTACATGGTGCGACCGCGCATCGAGCCCCGGTACAAATCCGTCATCGTCCGCTTCATCTCGGCCGGCGCCATCCAGTTGTTGGTGGGGCCGGCGTCCGCCTCGTCGACGGAACAGATGTAGGTGCGCTCCTCGACCCGGGCGACGTCCGTCGGGTCGGTGCGCGCGTAGAACGAGTTGGGCTTCTTCTCGGGGTTGAGCCGGATCAGTGTGCCGGCCTCGACCAGCTCATCGGTGAGGCGGCGCCACTCGTCGTCGGATCCGTCCACCCAGACGACACGGTCGGGGGTGGTCAGTTCCGCGACCTCACGGACCCAGGCGAGCAGTTTCGGATGGGACGTCGGGGCCTGATCGATACCCCGCACAACAGCCGGAGCAACCATGACACATCTCCTTGTGGTCGACGCTGACCGATCTATGGGATGCACGAGACTCGGCGGCGCGATGCGTCGCCTTCGTGGAAACCTGGGATTGGCCTCAGCGTAAACCGGGCAGCCTTCCGAGTCAGTGGGACAGGTTGTGAAGAACTGCACAAGCTACGGCCTCGCTGCGGCATCACGAGCTGATACCCGCTTTCTCGCGCAGTTTCACGCAAATCTTGTTGTGCACCCCGGCGGACGCTTGTTGCGGTCGGGCCGTGGACCTGCCCCGCCGACCGGTGCGGGGATTCCCGTTCCGCAGCGGCTCAGTCCTCCCAATTCGTTACGCTCCGTGCAACGGTTACGCACGCGGCGCTGGACCCTCCGGGAGACCACGCCCGCTTGCCGTTGCTACCCCTGTGACTGGCCGGCAGCCGGTAGGCTCCCCTCCGTGGCCGCCACGATGACCGGGGAACAACCGGGTCCCCGGCAGACCCGACGGGGTCTCGTCGGCATGCTGCTCGACCGCTTCGGTCACCTCCTCCACGAGATGAGCAAGTTCGCCACGGTGGGTGGTTTCGCCTTCCTCGTCGACTTCGCGCTCTTCAACTACCTGACGAGCAAGCACGGCGTCGAAGAGTTGACCGCGAAGACGATCTCCACCGTGATCGCGGCCTCCGTCGCCTTCGTAGGCAACCGGTTCTGGACGTGGCGACACCGCCAGCGCAACAACGCGGCCCGCGAGTACGCGCTCTTCTTCTTCTTCAACGCGGTCGGTCTCGGCATCACGGTCGCCTGCCTCGCGCTCAGCCGCTACGGGCTCGGAGCCATCTGGCCGGCCGTGTTCCAGACGCGCCTGGCGGACAACCTGGCCAGCTACATCGTCGGCACCGGGTTCGCCACGCTGTTCCGATTCTGGTCGTACCGGCGGTTCGTCTTCGTCGAAGCGGGAACCCCGACCGTTCCGCAGGTGAATCCCGACCGTGACCACGAGGCGTGACCTGCCGCCCAACTCGTTCGGCCGGTGATCACCGGCCGCACCGACTGCCCTAAGGTGTTTCGCATGCGTCTTGTCCGCCTGCTGCCTGAGCGCTGGCAGAAGTTCATCCACGAGGCGCTCAAGTTCGGCATCGTCGGCGGCATCAACACCGTCATCAATTACGCGGTGTTCAATGCCCTCGCACTGACCGTTTTCGTCAATGGTCAGTTGAAGGCGACCGTGATCGCGACCATCGTCGCCACCATCACGTCGTACCTCATGAATCGGCACTGGACGTACCGGGATCGGCCGAAATCGGCGCTTCGCCGGGAATACCTCCTTTTCTTCCTTTTCAACGGCGCTGGCCTGCTGATTGAGCTGGGTGCCGTGGCGGCAGCGAAGTACGGTCTCGGCGTACACGGCCTGCTGGCACTGAATCTGGCCAAGACCGTCGGCGTCATGCTGGCCACGCTGTTCCGGTTCTGGTCATACCGCACCTTCGTCTTCCAACCGGTCGCACCGGCCGAGGACGAGGCCGCGGAGTCCGACTCCACCTGGCACAGCATTCCGCGCGACGAGTGGGACACCATGGCGGAGATGGACCCGGTCGCCGAGTTGGCGGAATCCGTGTCCGAGCTGGAGGAGGCGGAGACCGCGCCACGCGCCGACTACCCGCCCGGTACGCCCACCCAGGGTCGGCCCACGCGACTGAGCGTCAGCCCCGCCGCCGACCTGGACGCGGAACTCGCCGCGGAGCTGCACGTCAGCACCCGCCGCGCGCCCCGCCGGTGACGGCACCCGACGCCCGCTCCGGCACGGGGCGACCGGCCGAGCTGTTCTTCGAGGATCTCGTCCCGGGGCTCACCGTCGACCTCGGCGTGGTCACCGTGGACGCCGACGAGATGGTCGCCTTCGCCCGCCGCTTCGACCCGCAGTGGTACCACGTCGACCCCGACCTGGCCACGGCGAGCCGGCACGGCGGTCTGATCGCCAGCGGCTTCTACACGGTCAGCCTGTTCATGCGCGCCTACGTCGACCACCTGCTGTCCCGGGCCGCCGCGGACGCGTCCCCCGGCCTGGAGGAGCTGCGCTGGCTCGCCCCCGTCCGGGCCGGCGACCGGCTCGCGGTCCGGGTCGACGTGATGGGCGCCCGGCCGTCGACCGCCCGCCCCGGGCTCGGCACCGTCAGCCTCACCGGCACCATGCTGCGCCTCGGCCCGGACGACCGGCCCGAGCAGGAGGTGCTGCGGACCCGCTTCCGTGGCTGGTTCGCCGTACGACCGGTCGAGGCCGACGCCGCCGAAGCCGAAGCCGCCCCGACCGACGGAGCTGACGGGCCCGACGGAGCTGACCGGCCCGACGGAGCTGACCGGCCCGACGGCGGCCCGATCGCAGCGGACCCGTCCGCCGCCGAGTCGCCCGACGGGGAGTCGACGGAGATCAGCGAACCACCCGAGGCTCACCGAAACGACTGACCCGCCCCCGACAGCGTGTCCTGGGCGGGTCGCAACCGGTTCGGCTCAGGTCGTGGTGTCGCGCAGCGGCTTGCCGTCCTGCATGTCGGCGAGCATGTCGCGCATCTCTCCGTCGCCCAGCGAGTGCTTGTCGTGCTGTGCCTCGACCAGCTCGTACAGGGTGGTCTGCACCTTTCCGACGTCCGGCACGTCGGCGAGCACCGACTGGCCGCGCTCACCGGCCGACTCGATGGTGAGCGTCCCGCAGCCGAGCAGGCGCTCGACGAAACGCTGGTTCATCGAGTGGTCGTTGACCCGGGCGAGCGGGAGGTCCCGCCGATCCCGGGAGAAGACACCCTGCTGGAGCAGGACCCGCTCGTTCGTGAACAGGTAGTGGGTGGTGCGCCAGACCAGGAACGGCCACAGGCCGAGCCAGAGCACCCCGATCAGGGCGATCGCCCCGATCACGGCCAGCGCGATCGAACCGCCGCCGCTCTGGGGCAACAGGAGCACGCCGACCACCACCGCGGCGATGGCCAGCACCAGCACCACGATCGGCCGAATCAACGCCTTCCAGTGCGGGTGCAGGTGCAGCACGACATGCTCGTCCTCGGTGAGCACGTCTTCAGGAAACGCCAAGGGGAACCTCCAACGCGATTTTCTAGTCGCGCAGACCGTAAACCCCCCAAGCCCCACCACAACATCCGCCACGCGGCCCCACCCGTTCTCCGCGATCTTGCACGCCGTCAGCGGAGGTGGAGGACGTCGCCGGCGGCCAGGGTTCGGGCGCCGGTCGAGGTGGTGACCATCAGTTGGCCGTCCGGGTCCACTCCGGTGGCGGTGCCGGTCAGGGAGTCGCCGTTGGGGAGCAGGACGCGTACCTCGCGGCCGATCGTCGCGCAGGCCGCCAGGTAGGCGTCGCGCAGGCCACTGGCCACCGCGTCGCCGCCCGCCGAGCGCCAACGGTCGTACCAGTCGGCGACCGCCCGCAACAGCGCCCGCAACAGCGGATCCCGATCGGTGGCCACCGCGCCGGCCAGCTGGAGTGAGGTGGCCGGCAGCCCGGTCGGATTCACCGGCAACTCGTCGGCGCGCAGCGTCACGTTGAGCCCGATGCCCAGCACGATGGCCGGCGGTTGGTCCGGCGCGCGTCCGGGCACCGTCTCGGCCAGCACGCCCGCGCACTTCGCGTCGTCGACAAGCAGGTCGTTCGGCCACTTGAGCGTGGCCTCCAGCTCGGCCAGCCGGGCCACCGTCTCGACCAGCGCCACGCCGGCCAGCAACGGCAGCCACCCGTACCCCGTGGGTGTCGCCGGCAGCCAGCCGCGGTCCGGCACGGCCTCGCCGGGCCGCAGCAGCACGCTCGTCGCGATGCCGGCACGGGCCGGCGACTGCCAGACCCGGCCGCGCCGGCCGCGCCCCGCGGTCTGCCGCTCGGCGACCACGACAAGGCCCTCGGGCTCGTCGGCCCGCGCGGCCTCGGCCACGTCGGCGTTCGTGGAGCCGGTCTCGGCACGCAACTCCAGCCGGGCCCACGGCCCGTTCGGCGCGACCAACGCGCGGCGCAGCCGGGCCGCCGACAGCGGCGGCCGGTCCAGATCGGTGTACGGGGAGCCCGACATTCCGCCAGCCTACGGCGGTGCTCCGGTGGACACTGAGGCGTACTGCACAGCGGCACCCACCTGAACCATCGTTATATTCCCTGGGTGACTACCGAGACCGGGACCAACATGCACAGCACCGCGGGCAAGCTGGCGGACCTGGAGCGCCGGGTCGACGAGGCGGTGCACGCCGGGTCGGCCCGCGCCGTGGAGAAGCAGCACTCGCGCGGCAAGAGGACCGCCCGCGAGCGGATCGAGATGCTGCTCGACGAGGGCTCCTTCGTCGAACTCGACGAGCTGGCCCGGCACCGGTCCACGGCCTTCGGGCTGGAGAAGAACCGCCCGTACGGCGACGGCGTGGTCACCGGCTACGGCACGGTGGACGGCCGGCAGGTGTGCGTCTTCGCACAGGACTTCACGGTCTTCGGTGGCTCCCTCGGCGAGGTCTTCGGCGAGAAGATCGTCAAGGTGATGGACCTGGCCATGAAGATCGGCTGTCCGGTGGTCGGCATCAACGACTCCGGCGGCGCGCGCATCCAGGAGGGCGTCGTCTCGCTCGGCCTCTACGGCGAGATCTTCTTCCGCAACGTCCGGGCCTCCGGAGTCATCCCGCAGATCTCGCTGGTGATGGGGCCCTGCGCCGGCGGCGCGGTCTACTCCCCGGCGGTCACCGACTTCACAGTGATGGTCGACCAGACCTCGCACATGTTCATCACCGGCCCCGACGTGATCAAGACGGTGACCGGCGAGGACGTCGGCATGGAGGAGCTGGGCGGCGCGCGTACGCACAACTCCCGCAGCGGAAACGCGCACTACCTCGCCAGCGACGAGGAGGACGCTGTCGACTACGTCAAGGCGCTGTTGTCGTACCTGCCGTCGAACAACCTCGACGAGCCGGTCGTGGTCGAAGCCCCCGCCGACCTGGCGATCAGCGACGAGGACCGGGAGTTGGACACAGTGATCCCGGACTCGGCCAACCAGCCGTACGACATCCACACGGTGATCGAGCACGTCCTCGACGACGGGGAGTTCCTGGAGGTCCAGCCGCTCTACGCGCAGAACATCGTGGTCGGCTACGGCCGGGTCGAGGGACGACCGGTAGGTGTGGTCGCCAACCAGCCGATGCACTTCGCCGGCACCCTGGACATCGCCGCCTCGGAGAAGGCCGCCCGCTTCGTTCGCACCTGCGACGCGTTCAACATCCCGGTGCTGACCTTCGTGGACGTGCCCGGCTTCCTGCCCGGCACCGGTCAGGAGTGGGACGGCATCATCCGCCGGGGCGCGAAGCTCATCTACGCGTACGCCGAGGCGACCGTCCCCAAGGTCACCGTGATCACCCGCAAGGCGTACGGCGGGGCGTACGACGTGATGGGTTCCAAGCACCTCGGGGCGGACCTGAACTTCGCCTGGCCGACCGCGCAGATCGCGGTGATGGGCGCGCAGGGCGCGGTGAACATCCTCTACCGCTCCGAGCTGGCCGGTGCCGAGGACCCGGCGGCGGTCCGAGCCGAGAAGATCGCCGAGTACGAGGACACCCTGGCCAACCCGTACGTGGCGGCCGAGCGCGGGTACATCGACTCGGTCATCCCGCCGCACGAGACGCGCACCCAGATCGTCCGGGCGCTGCGCGTCCTGCGCACCAAGCGGGAGACCCTGCCTCCCAAGAAGCACGGCAACATCCCGCTCTGATCTCGGTCCCTTGATCCGCACAACTTCCGGGAAAGTGCTGCCTCCGGGCGACGGGAGGCAGCAACAACCCCGATGTTGCGCGGATCATCGCCCCGGCCGCGTCAGCAGGGTGGGTTGGCGGCGGCACACATCCGCGCTGCCGCCCTAACGGCGAGCCGGACGAGTTCGGCCTCGGTGCCGTCGTAGCCGAGGCGGAGCACCGAGACGGTGTCGCCGACCCGGACGACCGCCAGCAGGATCGGCGACGGAGGGTCGCCGAGCGGCTGCCCGGTCTCCAGGTCCCGGGTGACGGTGAGCGAGTCCCGCAGGATGGCGGCGTCGTTCCCGGCGAAGCCCCGCTGCGCCACCGACCACCGGTGCAGCGCTTCCCCCGTGCGGGTCCCCCCTGCGGTCAGGATCGGCCCAACGCTCAGCCATGCGGCACAGGGAGCGACCAGATCGTCCAAACCGGCGAAGAGCTGTCTGGCCGCCTCGGGTGCCAGCCGGAAGAGATCCTGCGTGACCAGACCATCCGACTGGGTGAGGATCGGCGCGGCGTGTTTGGGCACAAACGTCTGTGAACGGGACAGGATCGACGTCTGCCAGCCCTCCGACCGTCCCTGACTCGTCCGGCAGTAGCTGAGCATGGCCGCCAGCCGGACCGGCTCGCCCAGCCCCGACTGGCTGAGCTGCACATCGACCTGCTGCGACAGGTCGGCTGGCTGCAACAGGGCGTCGGTGGTGATCTCGTGGCGGGTCGGCGAGGCCGAGGCGGCTGGCGGAGCCGGTGGCGGCGACGTTCTCGGCGCGGCGACCGCCACCGCGGAGACGCCGGCCAGGGCCAGCACGACGGTGGCCACCACGATCTTGCGCTGGCTGCGGCGGCGGGCCCGGGAGCGGATCTCCTCCGGGCCGAGCCAGCGCACATCCTGCAGGTCCCGTTGGATCTGTTCGACGAGCGTCGGGTCGTCACGCATCGGTTGCCTCCTCCAGGTCAGAGACGGCGAGCAGGCCGGCGAGCGCGGTGCGCCCCCGGGAGAGACGGGCCTTGACGGTGCCCACCGGGGCCGCGGTCTCCCGTGCCACGTCGGCGACCGGCATGCCGACCAGGTAGTACAGGGCGATCGCGACGCGTTGCTCCTCGGGCAGCCGACGCAGGGCGGCGACCACCGCGACGGTGTCGGTGCCGGGCCCGGGAACGGTCTCGGTGGCGCCGTGCCGCAGGTACGCGCGGGCACGGCTCTTCAGGCTGCGCCACCGGCTGACGGCGATCCGGCTGGCCACCACCCGTACCCAGGCCTCCGGGTCGTCGTACGCGCTGACCGTCGACCAGCGCTGCCACGCCCGGACGTACGCCTCCTGCACGGCGTCCTGCGCCTCGCTCCGATCGCCGGTGAGGGCGTAGACGAACCCGAGGAGCCGTTGCCGACTCCCCCGGTAGAACTCGTCGAACCCGTCGACGTCCGGCACCCGCTACCTCCCCGTGTCGGTCGCTGGGAACACGCACCGGGCGGGGTCGTCGGTTGCCCCGGTCAGGCGATCATCTTCTCCAACTCGGTGAGCGGGAACGCGCCGGCCGCGATCCGCTCCCGGACTGCCCGGCGTACGGCCCGCTGCACCGCCACGTTGACCGGCGTCGGTACGCCGTGCAACCGGCCGAGCAATGCGATCTCGCCGTTGAGGTGGTCGACCTCGGTGGAGCCGGTGCCTCGGGCCAGACTCTGCCAGGTGGAGCCGCCGGAGCGGGCCTCGCCGTCGACCGGGCGCTGCCCGACCAGGTCCCCGCGTTCGGCCTTCTCCTCCTCCGGCGAGGTGTGCGCGATGCCGGCGGCGGCGAGCGCGGCGACGCCCTCGGCGCGTACCCGCTCGACCAGCGCGTCCGGGATGTCCCGGCCGAGCAGCGCCTGTAGGCCGTTACCGAGGTTGCTGAGCAGCTTGCCGTACTTCCAGCGCAGCACGTCGCTGCGGACCGGGGCGACGAAGCCGGCGGCGGTCAGGTCGGCGGCGATCGCCCGGTCGGTGTCGTCGGCGCCCCCGGGGTACCGCCCGATGTGGAGCATCCCCGGATGCGGGTACCCGTTGGCGACCACCACGCCCGGGTCCAGGTGCGTGGCCGGCAGCCAGACACAGACCGGGTGCACGTCGGCGAAGAGCCGCAGTGCGGCAGGCTCGTTGGCCACCCCGTTCTGCGCGGTCACCAGCGGCAGACGTTCGCCCGCCGTGCCGCCGCCGACCACCGGCGCGTCCACCCAGGCGGCCAGCGCGCCCGGAGTGTCCTGCGACTTCACGGTGAGGATCAGCACGGTGTCCGCTGGCAGCGGCTGGTCACCGGGCCGGTCCACCGCCGCGAGCCGGGCGGTCACCTCACCGTCGGGCTGCCGCACTGTCAGACCCCGCGCGCGGATCGCGTCCAGGTGGGCGCCGCGGGCCACCAGTGTCACGTCCCGGTCGGCCTGGGCCAGCCGTACGCCGATGGTCCCGCCGACCGCACCCGCCCCGATGATCACGTATCGCATGGCCCCATTCTGCCCGCCGGTGCGCCGCCCACCCGTGCGCCTTCCGTCAGCTGGTCAGGCCGGCGTCGGTGAGGATCGGGCCGGCGAGCAGGAGCGCGCCGGCGACCAGCGCCGCCGGGTTGACCAGGGCGAAGACGCCAACCCAGAAGAGCGGCGGAAACGGGGTGAGCCCGGCGAGTTGATCGGCGTCGGAGGCGGGCATCCGGCCCCGCGAACGCAGCCGTTGCAGCTCGACCACCGGCCGCACCCCACCGAGCAGCAGAAACCACACCCCGGTGTACGCGAACGCGGCCTGGACCTGCGGCGTCGCGTACCACGAGACGGCGAACACCAGCGCCCCGGTGACCAGCACCGACACCACGCCGAAGGCGTTACGGATCATGACGAGCATGGCCAGCAGCAGCGCCACGGCCACCCAGAGCAGCAGGGTGATCCGGTTGCCGCCGAGCAGCCAGGCGCCGCCCAGCCCGACCAGCGGCGGTGCGACGTACCCGGCGAGCAGAGTGAGGATCATGCCCGGCCCGGTGGGGCGGCCGGCGGAGAGCGTCAGCCCGGACGTGTCCGAGTGCAACCGGATGCCGTGCAGCTTGCGGCCGGTGAGCAGGGCGACCAGGGCGTGCCCACCCTCGTGCGCGATGGTGATGGCGTTACGGGCGATCCGCCACGGCAGCCGGGTGGAGACCACCACCAGCGCTATGGCCCCGGTGATCAGCACCAGCAGCGCGGGCGGGTCCGGCTGCGCGCCGAACAGCGTGTCCCACAGGTCGCCCAGCCCGTCGATCGACATCATGGGGCGCGAGCCTACCGGCGACGTTCCGTGTCGCTCCCGAGGCACCGGCTCGTATCCTGGGAGACTGATCGGGTGGCGAGTCGAGCGGGAGGTGAACGCGGGTGAGCGCAGCGCCCCTGGAGCCGCACATCGGCCTGTGGACCGAGGCCGACTACTTCGCCTTGGGCGAAACGCCCGACCGGATCGAACTGCTCGACGGGAGCCTGCTGGTGAGCCCTGCCCCGAGCCGACGGCACCAGCGGGTGTCGCGCCGCCTGGCGAACAGCATCGAAGCAGCGGCAGACTTCCACGGCCTGTCGGTCTACGACGCGATCAACGTCCGGCTCGGCATCGATCGAGTCGTCATTCCGGACCTCGTTGTGACCGATGTCGATGACGACGGCACCTTCCTCGACCCCGACCGGGTGATCCTCGTCGGCGAGATCGTCTCGCCCGGCAACGCCGCCGCCGACCGGCTGGTCAAGATGCAGCTCTACGCCATCGCGCGAATCCCCTGGTATCTGCTGGTCGAGCAGGACGGCGACGGTCACTCGCTGCGGCTCTACCGGCTCGACGGCGAGCACTACGTCGAGGACCAGGTTGCCAAGGCGGGCGAGACCATGACCATCGTCGAGCCGTTCCGCTGGCAGCTCGACCCGGCCGCCCTGGGCTGATCCGTTCCACTTCAGCCACCGGGCCTTCATGGACCGTCGATGAAGCTTTTTACCGGCCACCCTTGTGATCTAGGGCACTTACCTCCAAAGATGGACGTCGATAGAGCGACGTCCTTGGAGGCACTCATGGCCCGTACCCGATCATCGCTGCGCCGCGCGTTCGCGGCCGGCCTCACCGTCCTCGCCACCGCGGCGGCGGCCCTGGTCGCGACCGCCGGACCGGCGGCCGCCGCCACCACACCCGGTGTCGACGTCTCCCGCTACCAGGGCACCATCAACTGGACGAGCGTCCGCAACGCGGGCATCCAGTTCGCCTTCATCAAGGCGACCGAGGGCACCAGCTACAAGGACCCGAACTTCAACGCCAACTACGTCAACTCGTACAACGCCGGGGTGATCCGCGGGGCGTACCACTTCGCCCGCCCGAACATCTCCGCCGGCTCGACCCAGGCCAACTACCTGGCCTCCAACGGCGGCGCCTGGTCCGCGGACAGCCGTACCCTGCCGGCCGCGCTGGACATCGAGGGCAACCCGTACGCCGGCGGCTACTGCTACGGGCTCAGCACGACCGGGATGCGCAACTGGGTGCAGGACTTCCTGAACACCTACCGCTCCCGCACCGGCCGGTACGCCGTCATCTACACCACCACGAGCTGGTGGAACCAGTGCACTGGCAGCTGGACCGCCCCGTGGGCGAACCACCCGCTCTGGCTGGCCCGCTGGTCGAGCACGCCCGGGGCCCTGCCGGCCGGCGCGTCGGTGTGGAGCTTCTGGCAGTACACCAGCACCGGGGCGGTCTCCGGCATCAGCGGCAACGTGGACCGCAACTACTGGAACGGCGACCGGAGCCGCCTGATCGCGTTGGCCAACAACACCTGACCGGGCCGTTGGCGGCAGCGGGATCGACGGTCACCAACACGGTCGACAATCGGTCCGGCTGCCGCCACACCACCGGGTACGGGTCAGACCCGCCGTCGGCTCAACGCCGGCACCACAGCATCCTCACGAGCCAGCGCGCCCCTTCGGGTCAACCGCCAGCCAGCCACGCCAAAGCCGGCAACGATCACGACGCCGAGCAGTGCGACGAGCACCGAGACCCCCGCGCTGACCAGCAGCAGCATCGCGTCGCCGAGCGCCACGAGCATCCACAGTGCCAGTCGGGGCCGAGCGTCCCTCCGTCGGTAACCCATGTCGTGCCTCCTTCCGTCGTCGAAGGTCAAATACCCACGACGACGCAAGGTCATGCGAATGAGTTTCAGTCCTGGCGGTCGGGCACGAAACCCTTGGCGATCCGGTCGAAGTTCGGCAGGTTGGCCTGCCAGTCCTTCTCCGCGATCTCCCACCGCAGGGCGTACCCGCGGTTGCTGGCCGTCACGAACCCCCGGTTACGGACGTGGATCCGCTGCCCGTCCCGGGTCTCCAGCCAGTCCCAGTCCGCACAGGTCTTCCAGAAGTTGCAGCGCACGATGTCGATCTTCTGGTAGTTGTTGACGAACTTCCTGCGGTCCGGCTCGATGCGCTGCCAGTCCTCGTACGCGTCGTCCTTCGGCGTCGAGGTCCACTGCACGAGCAGCTCGCCCGGCCCGTTGGACTGGTTGAAGACGACAGTGAAGCTGTCGACCTGGCTACGCACCCAACCGTCGGGTATCGGCAGGGCGAAGCCGGCCGGGTCCCGGTGCAGCTTCCAGCCCGCCGGCAGCGCGTTCGGGTCGACCGAGGGCGTGGCCGAGGCGGACGGGCTCGGGGCACCGCTGGTGGGCGGCGGAGGCGCCGCAGCGGAGGTCGGCGGGGGCGCCGACGTCGCGGCAGCACCTGTCGGGTTGGCCTGCGGGGTCTTGTCGTCGTCCTTGGTCAGCATCGGCACGACCACCACGATGCCGATCAGCAACAGGGCGACCACCGCCCCGATCAGCAGGTTACGTCGGGTGTTGTTCGGCTTCGTGCCCTCCGACAGCGGCACCGCCGCACGACCGGCCGGACTCACCGGCGGCATGAGCGACGTCGGCGTGGTCGGCTTGCGCTGCTCCGGGGCCACCGGCGGACCGTCGACAACCGTCGGCTCGTCGTCGACGTTCGTCGTACCCTCGCCGCTCGTGTCGGGCGCGGCCGTGACCTTCGCGGTCGGCTCGGCCTCGGCCGGTGCCGGGCGGTCGATCGTGGCGGTCGGCTCGGCCTGCGCCGCCGAGGTCGGCTCGGCTGGCACAACTGCTGTCGAGTCGGCGACCGCACCGGAGGAGACGACGGCCGTCGGCGTGGCATCGGCGGCGGGGGCCACGGCGGCAGCAGAGGCGGCGGGGGTCGCCGCGGCGGGCGGCGGCGACACCGGCCGGTCGGCGCTCTCGGCGGGTCGCGGGGCCGGCACCACCGGCAGCCGCGGCTCGCGCGGACCGTTCGGCCCGGGCCGGCGTACGCCATCAAGCAGTGAGATCCCGCGCGACCGCTTGCCCCCGGCGCGGCGCAGCAACCGCTCCGCCACCTCGGCGGTGATCCGCTCGTTCGGGTCCTTACGCAGCAGCCCGTTGAGGACGGCCTTGAGCGGCCCGGCGTTCTTCGGCGGCGGAATGGGCTCGGTGGCCAACGCGGCCAGGGTGCCGATCGCCGACGGCCGGGCGTACGGCGACTTGCCCTCGACCGCCGCGTAGAGCGTCGCGCCCAGCGACCACAGGTCGGCCTCCGGCCCGGCGGTGCCGTCCCGAGCCCGCTCCGGCGAGATGTACGCGGGCGAGCCGAGCACCATGCCGGTGCGGGTCACGTTCGGGTCGCCGGGGATGGTGGCGAGACCGAAATCGGTCAGCACCACCCGGCCATCGTCGCCGAGCAACACGTTGCCGGGCTTGACGTCACGGTGCATGACGCCCGCCTTGTGTGCGGCACTCAGCGCGCCCAGCACGCCCAGGCCGATCTCCACCGTGCGGGCCACCGAAACGGGGCCGTCCTCGGCGAGAGTGTCCTGCAACGACCTCGACGCCACGTACTCCATGACGATCCACGGATCGCCGTCGGTGCGCAGCACGTCGAAGATGCGGACGACGTTGGCGTTATTGAGCCGGGCGATGGCCCGCGCCTCCCGCAACGAGCGCTCGCGCATCTCGCGGCGCTCCTCATCGGTGAGACCGGGCGGCGGCACCAACTCCTTGATGGCGACGTCGCGGTGCAGCACCTCGTCGCGCGCCTTCCACACCCGGCCCATGCCACCCTGGCCGAGCGGCGACAGAAGCCGGTATCGGTCAGCGACAAGTTGGGGAAGCGCGTTCGACATCGGTGAGACGGTACCCGGACCGGCCGACGCTCACACCGCCGGCACGCCACTGTGCGCTTCGGGTAACTTCGCGCCGCGTACCCTGGCGTCATGTCTGCCGAAGAGCCGCTGTTCCGGGTCGTCCGCGGCGTGCCCACCGCCGAGGAGTTGGCCGCTCTGGTGGGGGCGATCATCGTCCGCTCCCGTCCTGCCGCCACCCCCGCGCCGGCGACCGCGTCCGCCTGGGCGCGCAGCGCTCGACCGGGCAACTCCCGTGGGTGGCGTGCCGCCGGCCTGCCCCGCTGACCCGAGACCCGCCGTACGGGGGCTGCCAGGGGGGCGTTGAGCCGTTAATCTCACTCAGGGAAACGGTGCCGTTACGGGTAGGGAGGGTCCATGATCCCCGAAGAGGACCGGCCAGCACCCTGGCTACGCGGTTACGGCGGCATCGAAGCCGACATCAGCCAGCTCAGAGAGTTCGCCGACCGGCTCGCCGCCGAGGTCGAGAGCAACTACGCGCCACACCTGTCGTACATCGCCGAAGACATGTCCGCGAAGCTGCCCAACCCGTGCGACGCCTTCATCGAGCTGGTCACCTTCCTGCACGCCCACCACGAGACACAGCAGGCCACCGCCGACATGGTCTACGCCGTCCGAGGCGCCACCGGCCACCTCGCCGCCGCCGCCGACCAGGTCGCCACCCACTACGCCGACAGCGACGCCTTCACCGCCGCCCGAGTGGTGGACGTGCAACGAGCCCTCGCCAACCCGGCCAGCGTCCTCCCCGGCGGCCCGACGCCGACACTGAACGACCCGACCAGCCCCGACGCCCAAGGGCCGGTGGCGCTGCCGTGATCGAACGGGGCACCGGCCGCACCTCCGGCCTCACCGACTGGCACCTCATGGACGTCAACAGCATGTGGGCCTGCCTCCAGGACCACGACACCGCCAACCACTGGAAGCAGGTAGCCGGCTGGCGCAAGGTCTGCGACCTGGCGCAAACCCACCTCGGCCGCCTCCAGCAGTACCGACGTGGACTCGCCGAGGCATGGCCCCCCGAAACCAGCGCCGCCTCCCGCACGTACCTCGCCGAACTCGACGAACTCATCGACAAGGTCCAACGCACCCACGACGCCGCCGCCGCGAACTACACCGCACTCTCCGCCGCAACCCAGGCCATCGGCACCACCCGCGCCGCACTCCGCAAGATCTACGAGGAGTACGCGACCAAGTTCCAGCAAAAACAGGCGTACGAGTCGATGGTCGCCGACCCGAAAGCGGTGATGGGCAACCGGGCCACAGCGCCGCCTGTTGCTGATGGGGACCTGGAACGGCTGAACGTGCAGGCCCGATCCATGATGTTCAGCTTGAGCGGCGAACTCCAACAAGCCCAAGCAACCCTCCAAAAACCACCGGCGGCACCTCCGCAGGCCGGCAAGGATATTTCAAATTCGGATGTGTACGGCAATGCTACGGCGCCGATCATTCCGCCGATCCTGCCAGCACCTATGCCACCAAAGGCGACCTTGGCCCCGTCCATTCCTAAGCACACAACAGCACCATTGCCCACAGCGGCCGGAAATGGCCCGATTCTTAATGGGACTGGGGCAGGCGGGCCGTCAAGTCCACCCAGTATCCCGCACCCCAGCTCTTTATCCAATTCTCCACATCCTCCTTCTCTATCGGGGATACCACCCGTCTTTCCGCCGACTGCCGCCACCCCACCATCAAACCACCAGCCGGCGGGACCGATTGGGAAACCCGGCTCGAATGGCTCGAGCGGCCCGTTTCGCGGACCCGGACTGGACCCGACGCGAACAATGCCTCCGGGAGGGCTTATCGGTGGCGTTCCCGGATCACCGGCCCGCCAGCCCGATAGCAGCGTTCCACCACGTCGAGTAAACCCGGTTGGGGGCGTGATTGGTGGCGGTGGCGCCGGAACTGCCCCTACTGGTGCGGCCGGATCTCGCCCTGCCGCCGGTAGAGGCTTTTCTGGTGCAAACGGAATGCCTCCGATCGGCGGAGCGCCGGGACCTTGGAGTTCCGGGGTGAGCGGGACCGGTCGCCCTAGACGGGACGACGGCAACACGACAGAGCCGGATCGTTGGGATCCAGACAATCCTTGGGAAACACGACAGGGAGTTAACCCAGTGGTCCGCCCCCCAGACGACGAGGGACCAATAGACCCAGGACCGGCAATTGGCATCGGCCGGTGAAAAGGTCGACCGTGCACTCTTTCCTGGCGACCCTGATATTTGTCGGCGTTATCGCCACATTCTCCGGCCCTATCGCTGCGAGGCCGCCCAACGCGCCGCCCGGCGACGGCCCGGATCGAGTTCGCGCCGATCAGTGGCATCTAACAACTCTCAATTCTGGAGATGCCAACGAGATCAGTCAGGGCGAGGGCATAACTGTGGCAGTACCGGACACGGGCGTTTACCCACATCCTGACCTGAGGGCCAATCTCCTTCGTGGCATCGACTTGATCAACGGTGGAGGAGGCGGCGATGGCCAAAGCGATCAAAACAGTCACGGAACCGGCATGGCCGGCCTTATCGCCGCTCATGGCCGAGAAGGAGGCCGGGGAGCCCGAGGTATAGCACCAAAAGCCAAGATCTTGCCAATCATCTCTTCGACAATCGACAACCAGAGCAGCCCGGACAATCTGGGCAGAGCAATAGGATATGCGGTTTCTTCTGGCGCTGGCGTCATTAGCATTTCCAGTGCAGGAGGCTCCAGCCCTGCCCTACGTCGTGCGATTAGGGAAGCGCTTCTCGCGAATATCGTCGTCGTGGCTGCCGCCGGTAATCGACCAGCGGACACTGAGGTTGGTTACCCCGCATCCGAAGACGGCGTCCTAGCCGTGGGGGGAGTTGACAAAACGGGCACTCACGCTGCCGTCTCGGTGACTGGGCCGGAGATTGACGTGGTTGCGCCCGCGGTCGACATCTACAGCACGAGCATCGACGGCAAGTACCGCAAAGGCACCGGAACCTCTGACGCGACGGCGATCGTGGCGGGTGCGGCTGCGTTGATCAGGTCCAAGTACCCCTACCTGCCGGCGCGGGAGGTAGCGCACCGGCTTACGGCTACCGCCGTGGACAAGGGTCCACCCGGACGCGACGACGAGTACGGCTACGGGGTGATCGATCTTGTGGCGGCGCTGACGGCAGACGTACCGCCGCTGGGGTTTGAGTCGGTGAGCGCTCCGGCCGGTGCTGGCCCGACTACGACGGCTGGCGCCCAGCCGGATGACGAGAGCGACGGCGCGACCGCCCGCGGCCTGGCCACCCTTGGGGTGATCGTGGCTGTCGGGGTCGGATGGGCAGTGATGGCGCGGCGGCGCCGCCGTGGTGATGACCCGCCGCCCAGAATCAGTCGCTGATCGATCCACGAAACGCGATCTACCCGGGTTTCATGATGTCGCGCTATTCGGCGGGGAGTGGGTCAACGGTGGCCCGACCATCAAGGCCTTGGCGCGGGGTCGTTCGGCGAATAGATCACAGATCTTGGACAGTTTCCGTCAGCAGTGAACGGAAACTGTCCAAGATCTGCGCGGCCCGTCGTGCCACCGACGTTTCTGATGGTCTGCCGCCCAGAATCAGTCGCTGATCAATCAACGAAGCGGTGTTCGACTCGGGTTTCTTGATGTCGGGGTGTCCTGGGCAGCGGGATACCCCGACATCGCCGACACCGAGTCGATCCTCGTGCTGGGCTGCCGCGGTTGGGCGGTGATCCACTCGGCTTTCAGGAAACCGCGGTCTTCGCGGCAAGGAGACACCGCATCTCCCCGAAAGCCGAGTGGATCAAGGACGCCTGGCCACCGAGGAGCCGGCGCGCCGGGCAGCCCGCGCTGGGGCAGGTTGTCGGTCTTGGTGAGGGCTGGACGGTAACCTCGGGCTCGTGTCTGAGATCTTGCCGCTCCGCCTCGTGCTCGCTTCGGCGAGCCCTGCCCGTCGTAAGTTGCTCCAGGCTGCCGGCGTCGAGCCGGAGGTGCTGGTCAGTGGGGTGGACGAGTCGCTGGTGGTGACCGAGCGGGCCGAGGAGTTGTGTCTGGAGTTGGCTCGTCTGAAGGCGCAGGCGGTGTTGACCCGGCTGAACGCGACCACCGATCAGCGGACGTTGGTGGTCGGCTGCGATTCGGTGTTGGCCTTCGACGGGGAGATCCTCGGCAAGCCGGCGGATGCGGCTGACGCGACCCGGCGGTGGCTGCGGATGCGAGGGCGCAGCGGCGTTCTGCACAGCGGGCACTGCCTGGTCGACGTTACTGCGGGCCGGCGCGCGGAGGCCGTCGCCTCGACCACTGTCCACTTCGCTGACATCAGTGACGACGAGATCGCCGCGTACGTGGCCACTGGTGAGCCGCTGGCGGTAGCCGGCGCGTTCACGATCGACGGGCTGGGTGGGCCGTTCGTGGAACGGATCGAGGGTGACCCGGGGACTGTGGTCGGGCTGTCGATGCCGCTGCTGCGCCGGCTTCTCGCCGAGTTGGGTCTGCGGATCACCGACCTGTGGACGACTGTCGCGCCGGGCGGCCAAACGGTCAAGCCGATCGGTAACGTCCGGTCATGACCACCAAGTCGATCCCGCTCACCAACGAGCTGCACGCCTATCTGGTCGCACACGGCTCCCCGCCGGACGAGATCATCCGTGATCTGGCCGAGGAGACCCGGTCGGTGCTGCCGGAGCACGCCAGCATGCAGGTGGCTCCGGAGCAGGCCGCGTTCCTGACGTTCCTCACCCGGCTGCTCGACGTGCGGCAGGCCGTCGAGGTCGGCACGTTCACCGGGCTTTCCGCGTTGGCGATCGCCCGCGGGTTGCCCGAGGGTGGGCGACTGACCTGTTTCGACATCTCCGAGGAGTTCACCGGCATCGCCCGGCGTTACTGGGCGCAGGCCGGCGTGCGGGATCTGATCGACCTGCGCATCGGCCCGGCCGCAGACGGGCTGCGGGAGTTGCCGCACGAGCGCCACCTGGACTTCGCGTTCATCGACGCGGACAAGACCGGCTACCCGATCTACTGGGCGGAGTTGGTGCCCCGGATGCGGCCGGGTGGGGTGATCGCCGTTGACAACGTGCTGCGTGGCGGGCGGGTCATCGCCCCGCAGGACGCCGGCGACCGGGCCATCGCCGCGTTCAACGACGAGGTCCTCGCCGACGTACGGGTGGACCCGGTGATGCTGCCGATCGCGGACGGCCTGACCCTCGCCCGGGTCCGCTGAGCACCGACAACCGCTGAACACCGACAACCGCCAAGCACCGACAACCGCCGTACACGGATATCGGGGTGTCCCCCACCAAGGGACACCCCGATAAGCGATAGCCGTCGTCAGCGGACGCTGCGGGCGAACTGGCGCGCGGCCCAGTAGACGCCCAGCGCGGCGAGGACCGCGGTGATGCTGAGGCCCTGCCAGACCTTGTCGCTGCCCAGGTCACCGGCGAACAGTGCCCGGGTGCCGTCGACCGCCCAGGAGAACGGGTTCCAGTTGGCGATGCCCTGCAACCAGCCGGGTGCGAAGGTCAGCGGCAGCAGGATG
This sequence comes from Micromonospora sp. D93, assembly GCF_018070365.1. NCBI lineage: Bacteria > Bacillati > Actinomycetota > Actinomycetes > Micromonosporales > Micromonosporaceae > Micromonospora > Micromonospora sp. D93. The sequence continues at coordinate 234,331 of NZ_JAGPXW010000007.1, forward strand.
CCGGAGAGCAGCAGCACCGGCTGCGCCACGGTGTTCATCAGGGGGGCCAGCGCGTCCTCGCTCTTGACCTTGAGGGCGACGCCATAGGAGACGGCCGAGGTCATGAGGGCGATCAGGGCGAGCATCAGGTACGCCAACAGCAGGTCCCCGATGAACACCCGCAGGTCGAAGATGAGCGCCAGCAGCGTGATGATGACCGCCTGCACCAGGAGCGAGACCACGTCGCGCAGCGAGCGGCCGAGCAGCAGGGCGAGCCGGCTGATCGGGGTGACCCGGGAGCGTTCGATGACGCCGGCTCGTAGCTCGGCGATCAGGCCGAAGCCCTGGAACAGGCCACCGAAGATGGCCAGCAGCACCAGCAGGCCCGGTACGAAGATCTTGTAGGCGGCCGCCTGGGTGGGTGCGTTCAGTGCGGGTTTGAGCAGCGGGGCGAAGAGCAGCAGGTACATGACCGGCTGGAACACGCCGACGAAGACCCAGACCGGGTTGCGCAGCAGGAGTTGGATCTGGCGCTGGAAGATCAGCCACGTGTCACGGGCGAATTTCATGAGAGTCGTCTCCGGTGGTCAGGACTCGCGCAGCGAGCGGCCGGTCTTGGTGAGGAAGACGTCGTCCAGGCTGGGTCGGTGCAGCTCGATCGAGCGCAGTTCCAGCCCGGCGTGGTCGAGTCGGCGCAGCACCTGCGGAATGGCGGTGGCGCCCTCGTCGACGTAGAGGCGCAGGCCGCCCTCGTCGACGGTCTCCAGCTTGTTGACGTACGGCTCGCCGTCGAGTGTCTGGGCGGCCTGCGGGGTGGCGGCCAGGTCGAGGCCGACCAGCACCACGTCGCCGGAGATTTCCCGCTTGAGCTCGGTTGGCGTGCCCTCGGCCACCACCTCGCCGTTGTCCATGATCGCGATCCGGTCGCAGAGCGCGTCGGCCTCGTCCAGGTAGTGCGTGGTGATGAAGACGGTCATCCCGTCGCCGCGTAGCCGCCGGATCTCGTCCCACATGTGGGCGCGGCTCTGCGGGTCGAGGCCGGTGGTCGGCTCGTCCAGGAAGACGATCTTCGGCTCGTGGATGATGCCGAGGGCGATCTCCACCCGACGGCGCTGGCCGCCCGAGTAGGTCTTGCACTTGCGGTCGGCGTACTCCGTGAGCTGGAAGGCATCGAGGGCGCGGGCTGCGCGCCGCTGCGCGTCGGCCTTGCTGATGCCGTACATCCGGGCGTGCAGCACCAGCTCCTCGCGGGCGGTGGACTCGTCCCAGGTGCTGCCGCCCTGCGGGACGTACCCGATGCGGCGGCGCACCTCGGCCGGGTCCTTGCGCAGGTCGGCGCCCGCGATGGTGGCCTCGCCGCCGTCCGGCTCGATCAGCGTGGCGAGCATCCGCAGCGTGGTGGTCTTGCCGGCGCCGTTCGGGCCGAGAAAGCCAAAGATCTCGCCCTCGGCGACCTCGAGGTCGACGCCCCGCACGGCGTCCACCGTCTTCGTCTCTCGACCCGCGCGGGAGCGGAACGACTTCCGCAGCCCCCTGGTCTCGATCATTTCTGCTCCTGGTCGTTCGGGCCGGTCGGGCCGGCCGTCGAGTGGGACGACGCCGGACGGCGCACTCCCCCGCTGTGCCGTCAGCAGGCTAACGCGATATAGCTTTTTTAGTCAACGTTGATTATTACGCGTTGGGTGCGGGCCGCTCCTCGCCGTCCCGCCACCCCGGCCAACCATCCGCGTTCTCCAGCTCAGCAGGCAGGTACGACACTCCGGATTCGACACGTTCCGCGATCCGCTCGCACCACCCGATCTCCGCCTCCGCGCGGGCGGACCAGAGCTCGATCATCCAACTGACGTGCACCGGCTTGGCGCTGCGGATCCAGTCCGAATCCAGCGAGGCACGCATCGAGGCGACGTTGGCGCGGAGCAGGTTGGCCCGGTTCCGCAGGGCCGCGGTCGCCTCGGCGCGCGGCATCGCCGGCAGGAAGGAGAACGCCGCCGTGAAGGGGTCGGTCGGCTCGCTGATGTTCCACCAGAGGTTGCGCAGCAGCGTCTCGAACTCGTCCTCCCCCTTGGGGGTCACCTCGTACGTGGTGCGCGCCGGACGGGCGCCGACCTGCTCGGTCGCGACGGCGCGGAGCAGCCCTTCCTCGGTGAGCTTGCGCAGGGCGTGATAGATCGATCCGGGTTGCACGTTCGCCCACTTGTCGGCGCTCCAGCTCAGCAGCTCGCGGCGCACGTCATAGCCGTGCACGGGCTGCATCCACCGCACCAGACCGAGAATCATCATCCGAGTCGAAGACACCCGATAAGCGTAATAGCCAAGTTTGACTAAACCGTGCCGGGTGCAGTGCGGCATCCCACACTGAGCGATCGTTAGGGGCGTCGTGGGCGGCCGATACACTCCCCGTCAGTAACCTGCCCGGGAGGAGCCACGAAGGTGCGCAAGGTACTCATCGCCAACCGCGGCGAGATCGCCGTCCGGGTGATCCGCGCGTGCCGCGACGCTGGCCTGGGCAGCGTCGCCGTGTACGCGGACTCCGACCGCGACGCCCTGCACGCCACCCTCGCGGACGAGGCGTACGCGCTCGGCGGGGACAGCGCGACCGAGACCTACCTGCGCATCGACAAGCTGCTCGACGTCGCCGCTCGGGCCGGCGCCGACGCCGTACACCCGGGTTATGGCTTTCTCAGCGAGAACGCCGACTTCGCCCAGGCCGTCACCGACGCCGGGCTGACCTGGATCGGCCCCACCCCGCAGGCGATCCGCGACCTGGGCGACAAGGTCACCGCCCGGCACATCGCCCAGCGGGCCGGCGCGCCACTGGTCCCCGGCACCCCTGACCCGGTGGCCAGCCCCGACGAGGTGATGGCGTTCGCCGTCGACCACGGCCTGCCGGTGGCCATCAAGGCCGCCTTCGGTGGCGGCGGGCGCGGCCTCAAGGTCGCCCGCACGATGGAGGAGATCCCCCAGCTGTTCGAGTCGGCCACCCGCGAGGCGGTTGCGGCGTTCGGTCGGGGCGAGTGCTTCGTCGAGCGGTACCTGGACCAGCCCCGGCACGTCGAGGCGCAGGTCCTCGCCGACCAGCACGGCAACGTGATCGTGGTGGGCACCCGGGACTGCTCGTTGCAGCGACGCCACCAGAAGCTCGTCGAGGAGGCGCCCGCGCCGTTCCTCACCGACGCCCAGCGCGCGCAGATCCACGAGAGCGCGAAGGCGATCTGCCGCGAAGCCGGCTACCACGGCGCCGGCACTGTGGAATACCTGGTCGGCGTCGACGGCACCATCTCCTTCCTGGAGGTCAACACCCGACTCCAGGTCGAGCACCCGGTCACCGAGGAGACCGCAGGCATCGACCTGGTCCGCGAGCAGTTCCGGATCGCCGACGGCGAGAAGCTGCGGATCACCGAGGACCCGACGCCGCGCGGGCACGCGATCGAGTTCCGGATCAACGGCGAGGACCCGGGCCGCAACTTCCTGCCCGCCCCGGGCACTGTCACCGCGCTGCGCCTACCCACTGGGCCGGGTGTCCGGGTCGACACCGGCATCTCGGCCGGTGACGTGATCGGCGGCAACTTCGACTCACTGCTCGCCAAGGTGATCATCACGGGTGAGACGCGGACCGAGGCGCTGGAGCGCGCCCGCCGCGCCCTCGACGAGATGGTCCTCGACGGGATGGCGACCGCGCTGCCGTTCCACCGGCTCGTCGTGCGGGACGAGGCGTTCACCGCCGAGCCGTTCACAGTGCACACCCGGTGGATCGAAACCGAGTTCCACAACACCGTGCCGCCCTTCACCGCCGCCGCCGGCGCCGCCGAGGCGCCGGCCGAGCGCGACACCGTCGTGGTCGAGGTGGGCGGCAAGCGCCTCGAGGTCAGCCTCCCCGCCGGCTTCGGCGGGAGTACGACCACCGCGGCACCCGCCTCTCGCAAGCCGACCCGGCGCGGCGGCGGCGCCAAGGCCGGCGCACCGGTCGGCGGCGACGCGCTCACCTCGCCGATGCAGGGCACCATCGTCAAGGTCGCCGTGGCGGACGGCGACACCGTGGCCGAGGGTGACCTGGTCGTGGTGTTGGAGGCGATGAAGATGGAGCAGCCGCTGCACGCGCACAAGGCGGGCACTGTCAGCGGTCTCAGCGCCGAGGTCGGCGCCGTGATCACCGCTGGCGCCCCCATCTGCACCATCGCCTGAGCCGCCCGGCGGGCAGTCAGCGCAGGGTTTCGGTGGCGACCGCGCGGACGGCGGCGGTGAGGGCGTTCAGCACGTCGGACTCCAGCCGCCAGTGCTGCCAGTACAGCGGGACGTCCAGGTGGCGACCCGGCGCGAGGTCGACACAGCGACCGGCGGCCAGGTCATCCCCGGCGATCTGTTCCGGCACCAGGCCCCAGCCCAACCCGAGCCGGATCGCCGCACTGAAGGCCGGCACCGACGGCACGTAGTGCACCGGCGGGTCGAGCGGCCGGCCCGTCACCGCCCGGATGAAACGGTGTTGCACCCGGTCCTTCCGGTCGAAGACGAGCAGCGGCGCGCCCGCCAGCGCGGACGCGGTGAGTCCCGCACCGAAGTGGGACGCCGCGAATTCCGGCGCGGCGAGCGCGCGGTAGCGCATGGCCCCGAGCCGCAGCACCCGGCAGCCCTGCACGGCCTCCCGCTGGGCGGTGACCGCCGCCGTCACCGAACCGTCGCGGAGCAACTCGGCGGTGTGGTCCTGATCGTCCTGCCGCAGGTCGAACGAGAGCCCGGCCCGCTGCGGCAACCGGGCCAGCGCGGCCGGGAACCAGGTGGCCAGCGAGTCCGCGTTGACCACCACGGCGACCCGGATCAGGCCACCGCCGGCCAGCGGGCCGCGAGCGTCGGCCAGCGCCTCCCGTTCGAGCAGCGCGAGCTGGCCGGCCAGACGCAGCAGCGGGCGACCCGCGTCGGTTGCCACGCACGGTCGGGCGCGGCGGACCAGCACCTGGCCGACCGTCTCCTCCAGCGCCTTGATCCGTTGGCTCACCGCCGACGGTGTGACGTGCAGCAGCCGGGCCGCCGCGTCGAAGCTGCCCTCCGCCACCACTGCCGCGAGCGTCCGCAGCTGCGTCGAGTCGAGACCATGCATCAGCAGAGCTTAGGTTACGTCAGAATCTTTAGTTGGACTGATGGCTGCCGGCAGCCCTAGCGTCGATTCCGTGCTCACCTCCGCCGTCGCCGGCTTCTCGATCGCCATCGCCCTCATCGTCGCCATCGGCGCCCAGAACGCCTTCGTCCTGCGCCAGGGCCTCCGACGCGAACACGTCGTACCCGTGGTGCTGACCTGCGCCGCGTCGGACGCGCTGCTGATCATGGCGGGGGTGGCCGGGTTCGGTTCGTTGGTGACCGACCGACCGGGCCTCCTCGTGGCGATCCGCTGGGGCGGTGCGGCCTTCCTGCTCTGCTACGCGGGGCTCGCCGCCCGCCGCGCCCTGCGTCCCGGCGCCCTACTGCCCACCGATCGGCCGCCGACAACGTTGGGAGCGACACTGCTCGCCTGCGCCGCCCTCACCTACCTGAATCCCCACGTCTACCTGGACACCGTGCTGCTCCTCGGCGGCGTGGCCCAACAACACCCACACCGGTGGGTCTTCGGCGCTGGCGCCACCCTGGCCAGTGCGGTCTGGTTCACCGCGCTCGGCGTCGGCGCGCAGCGCCTCGCACCGCTGCTGGCCCGTGCCGTCGCCTGGCGGGTGCTGGACGCGATCATCGCCGTCGTGATGGCCGGCCTCGCCGTGGCACTCCTGGTGGCATGACCGGCTCGTACGGCGAGCACCGAGGATGCCACCGGGACCAGGACCAACGGCGGTGCGAGTGTTTTCCACTACCACCGGCGGTGGAACCGACCGTGAGCGGGAATGATTGCCGGGTGCGGTTCCTTCACGGCGCGGCTCCCGCGCACGACCTGACCTATACCGACGTCTTCATGGCGCCGGCCCGCTCCGACCTTGGTTCCCGGCTCGACGTCGACCTCTCCACCGGCGACGGCACCGGCACCACCATTCCGCTGGTGGTGTCGAACATGACAGCGGTCGCCGGACGGCGGATGGCGGAGACGGTCGCCCGCCGAGGTGCCATCGCGGTGATCCCGCAGGACATTCCGATCGAGGTGGTGGCGAATGTCGTCGCCTGGGTCAAACAGCGCCACCTGGTCTACGACACGCCGATCACGCTGGGCCCGACCGAGACCGTGGGCGACGCCATCCACCTGCTGCCCAAGCGCTCGCACGGTGCGGTGATCGTGGTCGACGTCGCCGGCCGGCCGATGGGTGTGGTCACCGAGGCCGACACCACGGGCGTGGACCGGTTCGCCCAACTGCGTCACGTGATGTCCACCGAGCTGCACACCGTCCCGGCGGACGCGGATCCGCGCACCGGGTTCGACAGGCTCTCGGCGGGCCGTCGCCGACTCGCCCCGGTGGTCGACACCGAGGGTCGGCTGGTCGGGGTGCTGACCCGACAGGGCGCGTTGCGGGCCACCCTCTACACGCCGGCCGTGGACGACCGGGGCCGGCTTCGGATCGCGGCGGCCGTCGGCATCAACGGTGACGTGACAGGCAAGGCCTCGGCGTTGCTGGAGGCGGGCGTGGACACGCTGGTCGTGGACACCGCGCACGGCCACCAAGCGCGGATGATCTCCGCACTCCAGGCGGTCCGCAAGCTGGACCCGGGGGTGCCGGTGGCGGCCGGCAACGTGGTCACCGCCGAGGGCGTACGCGACCTGGTGGAGGCGGGGGCGGACATCATCAAGGTGGGCGTCGGCCCCGGCGCGATGTGCACCACGCGGATGATGACCGGCGTGGGTCGGCCGCAGTTCTCCGCCGTACTCGACTGCGCGGCCGCCGCCCGCCAACTGGGCCGGCACGTGTGGGCCGACGGCGGGGTGCGGCACCCCCGGGACGTCGCGCTCGCGCTCGCCGCCGGCGCGTCGAACGTGATGATCGGCTCCTGGTTCGCCGGCACCTACGAGTCCCCCGGTGACCTGTACACCGACGCGGACGGCCGGCGGTACAAGGAGAGCTTCGGGATGGCCTCGGCTCGGGCGGTCAGCGCCCGAACCGCCGACGACAGCCCGTACGACCGGGCTCGCAAGGCGGTGTTCGAGGAGGGCATCTCCTCGGCCCGGATGCACCTGGACCCAGCCCGCCCCGGTGTCGAGGACCTGATCGACGAGATCATCGCCGGGGTACGCAGCGCCTTCACCTACGCCGGAGCACGAGACCTGACCCAGTTCCACGAGCGGGCGATCGTCGGCGTGCAGAGCGCCGCCGGCTTCACCGAAGGAATGCCCCTCCCCACCAGCTGGTAAC